>NZ_JAHHUL010000024.1 GCF_019008365.1 Phosphitispora fastidiosa
TCAGGAGCCGTATACGAGGCCCGTACGTACGGTTCTGTGAGAGCGAAGAAGTCGGGAAATTATTCCCGACTTCTAGCGTGAGTTTACGAATTAGCGAATATAAAATCCCTTAACCTTAGACCCGTAAGGTTTTTGGAGATTACGGTGTATTACCTAATCGAATTTGTATTTCTGTAGATTTAAAACATCAAACATCTTTTGCTGAACCTCGTCCATTTCGGTTATTGTAAGGCATTCGCGCCGTTTTTTGCCTTTGCGGGGTTGACCGTAAACAGTCAGCACTTCATGAACTCCCGATAACTTTTCGAGCATGCAGGAAATGCTCAAATCAATTCCTTGGTGGTACAATTCACGCCGAAGCAGTGAACATAGCATCAATGCAAGGACACAGTAGAAAGTATGCACCATGATTTTTTGGTCAGTCCAGTGGTATTGAGGACTCCAGCTGAGAAAATGCGGATTCTTCATTTGTTTAAAAGCATCCTCAATCTTAGACTGGCCCCGATATGCGGTAATAATTGCTTCATTGGTCCATTCGTGATTATCCGTATAAAGCAGCGTCTTGCCAAGTAAGTATTCCTGTAAATGCTCAAAAGCCGCTTGGCTAAAACTGAAGGACATCCGGATAAAATGGTCTTCTTCATAAACATTTATATCAAAAAGATCCTTCATATGCCGGGCGGAAAGTATATCGCCAACACGTTTTCGGACTGAACTAATGGTTGGCTTGACCCCTTTCTTAGTTAATCCGGCTGCCCGGTTGTCCAATTTAGTTTTTAGTTCCTGCAACGCCAATAAACATTTATTAATTGTTTTATGGAACCCCTGCATCTGGCCGAGAAACAGTTTTTCGTTGTACACAACCAAAACCGTACGCTTCCGGTCAAATATTCCCCTGGTTGTACGATACACGCTATGCCCGGGAAATTTTGTTTCGTCCAATGTCACAAACTCACTTTTAGGAACCTTCAGAAGATCAGTATAGTGGGTAGGTGTCAGGCTGCCTACCACCTTGAAAACACTACCGCTAATTTTATTTTGGTTTTGCAGTGAATTGTTAACCTTATCAAAAACCAAGGTGACTTTTTCCGAGCCATCCCTGATATTATCCACGCGCTTGATCAATTCTGTAATAACCAGGCCAAATTCGCGTGCATCAGGAATATTCCCGGAATAAGTCTCGTGAAATAAAGGGATATGAAAACCCTTACTGACCATAAGAGCCAAATTAACAATCCTCAGGTCGTTACGCTTAGCTTTACAATGACCGCGCTGAGGAAGTGAACATGGATTATTAGTGTCAATATGGGTAAAAAAGTTTGTGGCATCGTAAAGCAGGCATTCCAGGTCCACGTTAAACTCTTTTACCATACGTGCGGTCAGTTCAGCTTCAATCCTTTCAATATGCTCTTTTTGCAGGAGATTCATATTATCCCAAAACCGCTGACTTGATAACTGGTCTTTCTTTAACCGGAACATTCGTTTAAGAACTGTCCCATCGAACCAGTCGGCCATCTTGCTTTTACTGGTTGATGCCACAGCTCTGTTAAGAGTAGCCAAAAGAATATACTCACCAACACTAACACCTTGATCCCGTTTTCCCACATGGCGGTTAATGGTTTCAACCAAGTCAAGACGCTCAGCCAATTGTAAAAGAGCTGTTTCGGCAGCAAAACTAAAGGCTACAGCACGTTGAGGTTTTTGCAGTTCCTCAATGTTCTTAAATTTATCGGCAAGGTCTTCTGCCTTGCCCAAATAAATTTGATTAGTGTATTTAGGCTTGCCATTAACACGTTTTGACTCCACCAGGTAATAATAAATCTGGTTTTTGATCTTCTTTTTAATGATGGTAGCCATGCGCCCCCTCCTCAATTAGTTAGGTTATACTTATATTCGGCGGAGGGTGCTAAAATTCCTGCTAATTCATATAAAATCTAGTATTTTAGGGACATTTTTCTTAAGAACATGGGTGATATTTATGGTTTAAGTTAGGTTATACGTTTAGCTACCATTATTGTAAATAATCGGTAAGAGTCTAAGGCTTATTTTACTTTATTAAAGCTACTATAGTAGTTTAAAAAGCGGTCAAAATAACTGGAAATTTATTGCGTATTTCGTAAACTCACGCTAGCTACTCGATTTCCCCAACCATTCAAGGGTGCCTTGTTACATTTTAACCCCAAAAAAAGACATTCTGCCAGCTGGTAGCAGGGAAATGTAAAATAATGTAGAAAAATGTAGCAATATTGTATTTAAGCAAAGCAGAATTGATAAGTGGGGTGGAATCTATGGCGTTAAAGGACAACAAAGCTCAAATACCCTTGGAGGTAATGGAAGCTTACCAAAAAGTGGCTTCCTATATGGGCCAAATCACGTTTAATGAAATATCTACCGGAATTACAGACACAGAAAAATTTATCGCATATTATAAAGGAACATACCTGGACCTGGGAATTAAAGTGGGGGATCCGGTGCGACCAGGTTCCCCGGCAGAAGTGGCCATGCGGGAAAAACGCCGGGTTGTCAAGAATATTCCCAGTGAGGTTATCGGGATTCCATACATAATCACGGCATGCCCGGTTATTTCCCCGGACGGCAAAGTAGTTGGCGCGATTGCTACAGGGACCACTACTGAAAAAGAAACACTCATCAAGGAAACATCCGGCGCCCTGGCTTCTGCTATCGAACAAATAAATGCGGCTGCCAATGAACTGGTGCGGGAGACAGAGAAGTTTTCAGCCCTTAATGATGACCTGCTGGGTTTTTCTGCCCGGACTCAGGAAGAGGTTGCCAATACCAATGAAGTTATTGAATATATTAAGGATATTGCCGATGAGACAAAGGTTCTCGGTATCAATGCCTCAATTGAGGCTGCCAGGGCGGGGAATTACGGTCTTGGGTTTGGGGTGGTAGCCAAGGAAATTCAGAAACTCTCGGCTAACAGCCTCAAGTCTGTGAAACAAATCGAGAAGACACTCGGTACTATTCAGAGTACGATAGAATTGTTTGTTTCCAAGGTTGGCGAATTCAATAGTGTTGCCCATGCGCAGATGGCGATGACAGAGGAGACCTTTGCCACAATAGATGAACTTAAAAAAATGTCTACTAACCTTACCGAATCAGTTAAAAATATTATCTGAGTATTTTTCTCTATAATGTTTGTATGATAAAATATAAACAGGACAGTATACAACTATATGTGTGAAATTTGCTGCGATTGGCAGCACATGTGATTGAGATTTGCGGGAGGGCTTCTGTTGATAGGTTTTGAAGAAATAAAAAAGGATGCCGAAATAGATTCCTATTTTAAAGCAACAAATGTTTACCTTGCCAATATGGGAGCCATAGTTCATGACTATGAGCATTCCCTTACTGTGGCTGAGAACAGCAGGCGAATTCTGGAGGCTTTGGGATATCCCCAAAGGGAAACAGAGTTGGCGGAAATTGCCGGATATCTGCATGATATTGGGAATGTGATTAACAGGTATGATCATGGCAGAGTCGGGGGCGCCCTGGTATTTTCTTTCCTGCTGCGTATGGGCATGGAACCTGAAGAAATAGCAGTAGTGGTGTCTGCTATAGGAAACCATGAGGAACAAACCGGAAGTCCGGTGAGCAGTGTAGCGGCTGCGGTTATCATTTCAGATAAAGCAGATGTGCACCGGGTGAGGGTCAGGAAAACCGATTTTTCTACGTTTACCACAAGGGACCGGGTGAATTATGCTGTAGAGCACAGCCAGCTAAAGATTGACCTTGATCTCAGGAAGATTACCATGGAACTAACCATCGACCTGGAAATCAGTTCAGTAATGGAGTATTTTGAGATTTTTCTTACCCGGATGGTTTTATGCCGGCGTGCTGCTGCTCACCTGGGGTGTGAGTTTGAACTCCTCATCAATGAGGCCAGGTTTTTATGAGGCAGTATACTGTTTTTTCGACTGAGGCCGGCTGGATGGGGCTGGCGAGTAATGACAAAGGAATCTGCGCTTCTGTTCTGCCCCGGCAGACAGAGACCGAGGCAAGGGACGCGCTTTTTTCCCTGTTAAGGTTCATCCCGGATTTTTCCGGTTCTGCTCTTAAAGAGATGGAAAGGTTGCTGCAGGCTTATTTCAGGGGAGAAGAAGTATGCTTTAATTGTAACCTTGATTGGTCCTGGGCCTCCCCGTTCCAAAAAAGGGTGCTGGAAACTACCGCCCTCATTCCCAGAGGGGCATTTATGACTTATGGGGAGGTTGCTTCCCGGATAGGAATACCCAAAGGGGCGCGGGCCGTGGGAGGAGCGTTGGCAGCCAACCGGATACCTGCCATCATTCCCTGTCACCGGGTTATCGGCGCCAAGGGACGGCTGGGCGGTTTTACCGGGGCTGGGCTGCAGCTTAAAGCACATATGTTAGAAATGGAGGGAGTTAAGCTGAACCTTAGTTCGCTGACACCTGAAAACAAATGAAAAGAAAACAAGGGACATTTCTGTCCCTTGTTTTCTATGTGTGTATTTTTTCTAGTCTGCCCTTAATCCTTGGGGGGAGAGGGCTTTCTTATAATCAAGTTTACCAAAACCTACACATGTAGTAATTACTTTTGCGGTGAAATGCAGAATTTGGGGGTCCAGCGGTCGAAATCGGGGATTGAATCAACTACTCATGTAGTAGAAGGGCGCTGGAATAAAAAAGATTTGAAAATATTAGCGAAACAGGCATAATATACTTTTAATAACAGTAAAAATATATTAATGGAGGAGGGGATGACAGTGCAAATCATGGGGAGACATATTGCTGCCAGGTGGTTTGTAGTTGTTTTCCTCCTGGTTATCTGCCTGTGCACTGTGGGATACTACCTGTTTCCGGCAGCTTCTGACAGACCTCCGCGGGAGGTAATCGGGGAAGCTTTGAAAAACACGGAGAAAGCAAAAGAATATGAGTATACCATCAAAATGTTCACTACCATTGACGGTACTGAAAAGCAGGTCAGCCATGTTGACGGATGGCGTGAAAGCCACGAAAGAATACACATTGGTGGCCGCATTTTTGATTCCGAAGTTGAATTCTATCTGTTTGACAATAATACTTACACCAAAGACCAGTTAACCGGTGAATGGGTTAAGCTAGCCGGAAACCAGCTTAACCAGCAGCAGATTTTCATGGCTGAGTTGAACCCCCTGGCCAGTTTCACATATAAGGAACTGGAAGAAGCAGAATATGAAGGGACCGAAGGGGAGGGACGGGAAAAAAGGCTGGTCTATTCCGCAGTTCCGCTTATTGATAACCCATATATGGAGGTGCTCTGGAAGGATTTCAGGTATAAGTTCTGGCTGGAACCCCGCAGTTATCTTGTCCATAAGGGAGAAGTCACCGCAGTCAGCAAAAACAATTCTGCTGATAAGCTTCGCCTGGTTGTTGAATTGCGGAATTATAACAGTGATATTAAGATAAGGCCTCCTGAAATGAAGAACCAATGAACCGCCCGGGTTGGGCGGATTTTTTTGTTACAGGAATATCTAAACTCTAGAGGAATTTGATGGAATGTGTCGAAATTTTATTGTATAAATTCTATTTCATGAATTATCCGGAGGTAGTATATGAAGGCCATTCAGGAACTGTTGGAAAAACTCAGACAGAACATTCACACTGTTATTGTTGGGAAAACAGAGGTAGTGGAACTTATAATGATTTCTCTTTTATGCCGGGGACATATGCTGCTGGAAGATGTACCGGGAATGGGCAAGACTATGCTGGTGCGAACCCTGGCTAAGTCCCTGGGGTGTGCCTTCAAGAGGATTCAGTTCACTCCTGACCTGCTGCCTTCAGATATCCTGGGAGTTTCCATATATAATCAAAAGACTCATGAATTTGAATTCAGGCCGGGACCGGTAATGGCCCAGATAGTATTGGCAGATGAAATCAACCGGACCTCGCCGCGAACCCAGGCGAGTCTCCTGGAATGCATGGAAGAAGATCAGATTACCATTGACGGGGTCGGTTATAAGCTGCCCAAGCCGTTTTTGATCCTGGCAACACAGAATCCTATCGAATATGAGGGCACATTTCCCCTGCCGGAAGCCCAGATGGACAGATTTCTCATCAAGGCGCACCTGGGTTATCCTTCATATGAAGAAGAAATGGAAATTCTGGACCGCCTGGAAAAAAGGCATCCGATTACTGATATTAAACAGGTATTTGACCTCAGCGAACTGATAAATCTTCAGGAAAAGGTGGCCAATGTCCATATAGACGAGTCCCTTAAGGATTATATTGTCAAAATCGTACAGGTTACCAGACGCCACCCTGAAGTAGCTCTTGGAGCAAGCCCGCGGGGATCTCTGGCTCTGATGAAAACAAGTAAGGCCAAGGCCGGCCTTGCGGGACGGGAGTTTGTTATTCCAGATGATATCAAGTTCCTGGCAGGTTCTACTCTGGCTCACCGGATAGTACTGAAGCCGGAAGCGCATCTTAAGGGGAAGAATGCTGAGGAGATCATAAATGAAGTTTTGACTCAGGTTCCTCTGGATATTTAATCGGCGGTTCTTATGAGTTACTGGAGATTGGTTTTTTTCGGGGTGGGGGTTGCACATGGATATTGGGGCAATTATAAAAGCAGTTATCTGGTTGGGGCTGGTATTCCTTTATGCCTTTGGGGCCGGGGGGAAGGTGCCCTATTTTCTTTTTTACACCAGCCTGGTTATTTTTGCCGCCGGTTTTGTATGGGCGTTTATTAATCGCAGAGTCAGTGCGCTTTGCTATACCGAATCCCTCAGCACCCAGGTAGGTTCAAAGGTGAAATTCACACTAGAGGTTGAGAACCGTTCCGGCTGGCCTGTGCCATGGGTTCAGTGCTGGGTACAGATGCCTGGAACCTTCGACTTGCCTGATAATCTGGGCTGCTATACCTTTTCCCTGAAAGCCCATGAAAAGAAGGTTCTCCATGAAGAACTTGAATGCAGGCAGCGAGGCCGGTTTAGCTGGGGGAGCATACTGGTGCGCACCGGTGATATATTTGGTGTTTTTACCAGCTCACAGCATATGGGAGAAATGAAACAAATAGTTGTTTTGCCTAAAATATATGACCTGGGTGATGACCTGGGGATTATTTACTCACAGGGGTTAGGCTTAAATCGTGGTCTAACCAGGAGGGGACGCAGCGGCAGTGAATTTATGGGAGTTAGAAAATATGACAGCGGTGACGGTATCTCCAGAATCCATTGGAAGGCTTCAGCCAGATCTCAGAACCTGCTGGTAAAGGAATTTGAGGAAAATAACAATTATGGGTTTATCATAATTCTTGATGCCGATGAAAAACATCACAGAGGCAGCGGGCCCGATTGCAGCCTGGAAAAGGCAGTGACTCTTGCGGCCTCGCTGGCGGCTATGGGTTCACGAAACAGTTACGGTACAGGTATTGCTGTATCTGGGTCGCAAATTGCCCGGGTTCCCATCGGGTATGGTAAAGGCCATTTTAATCTGATTCTGGAAACACTGGTCGGCGTCAGGACTGAAGCCGGTCTTGATTGCTGGGAGAGGTTCAGTGACTCTGTTTTCACGGGAAAGCGATGTGGTACATATTTGATAACGGGTTTTATTGATGGCAATCTGGTTGATCGGCTTATCAGGATGAAGCACCGTGGCTGGGAAATTGTTGTTTTTCTATTGAAACTGGAGAGCTTCGGCGGGCGGGACATCACGGCTGAGAACAGGCAGAAAGAAGCGCTTCGCCTGCGGGGCGGGGGCATATCTGTAGTTATGGTGGACAGGCAGACAGACCTGCGTTTGCTGTTTAGGGGGCTGGAGTATGGCAACTGCTAAAGGGGTGAAAGGAACTGCGCTGCTGCCGGTACTGATTTTTGGTTATCTGGAGACTTTGCGCCGGGCGACCTTTCATGGTTTTGGATGGTCCGGAAGCGGGCAGGCTCTAACAATAATAGTAGTGATAGTTTTGCTTTACCAGTTTACGGATTATTTTCAACCCTCAGGAGTCAGGAGGAAGGCCACCGGTACAGCGGCTATCATATACGCTATTCTTGTCTGGTATATCAACCGCTCTAATGAACCCGGAGAAATTTCTAAGGCCGGGGAGCTCTTTTTTGGCCTGCCCAATTTCGGTCTTGGCTCCATCAGTCTTGAATACTACGGAGCCTTCTGTTTTTTCGTGGTTTCATTCTATGCTCTTCTGGTGTTCCTGATAACGGGCTATATTATTGAAAAAAATAACCTGGCAGAGATGTTTTTTTTCGGTATCCTTCTCCTGGGTGTATTAATTATTGTATCAGGGGAAAGTATCACGGGATATGTGATTTTAAATGTTTTTTTCAGTATTGGGCTGAGGAGTCAGGTATACCTGCTGGAGATGGAAAGTGATTTCAGGGTGAGACGGGCTCGGGGATCAGGGCTTAATATCCGCTCATGGAGCTGGATAAGTCTGGCGTTTATTATTCCAGTCGTGTTGGCGGCATCAATGCTCCCGACTGGGAGACCCAGGATAGACCTGGTATCTGCCGGAAACAAGCTGGCCATGGAGGTGACCGGTAAATCTGCAGCCGTAAAACAGGCTGCGGCAGGGAGCTATGATGTATTCTGGGGGCGGCTGCAAAAATTTGACTTAAAAGGCGAGGTAGTGACCGAAACAAGGCCTGTAATGTATGTTAAATCGGAACAGCCGTTTTATTGGCGCGGTGACAGCGCGGATTTCTACACCGGAAAAGGCTGGCGGAATACACTTTTGCCTCGGAGCCTCAATGGTGGCGAAATTTCCAGCCCATATTCGCGAAATGTGTCTGTGGACAAGGTTGAACAGGTATTTGTCCTGGCGCCGGGAGTTACCTCACAGGTAATTTTCAGTCCCGGGCTTGCGGCACAGGTGGAACTGCAGGAAGAAGACATCAGAATTGACACCGGGGGTAATATATATACATCAGGTTTAAATCCCGGAGGCACATACAGGGTGATATCATATATCCCGAAACGTGACGAAGCCCAATTGAAGCGGAGTATTGATGAATACCCTCTTGACATAAAGCAGCTTTACTTGCAGCTTCCTTCAGGCGTTCCGGAACGCGTCGGCACACTGGCCGAAAAACTCACTGCCCATGTCCGGAACCCTTATGACAAGGCGGTCATAATCGAAGACTACCTTTCTTCAAAGTATGCTTATGACCTTTCGGTAAGACCGGCTTCGGGTTCCCGTGATGTAACCGACTATTTTTTGTTTGACCTGCAGAAAGGGTACTGTACGTATCATTCCACCGCTATGGTGGTAATGCTGAGGTCAATCGGGATTCCAGCCAGGTGGGTCAAGGGCTTTACCACAGGTGTTTATAATCCTGAAACGGAGGTATATGAGGTAACCATGGGTGATGCCCATTCCTGGGTGGAGGTTTATTTTGCTGATTATGGCTGGATACCTTTTGAACCGACTCCGTCCTTTGCCCTTACAGGGGTTGGCGGCGCACCCAATGCTGTCCTTGCGGGCGCTGAGACTTCCGGACAGGAAACAGAATTTCAAGGCCTTTCTCCGGAGGAGATATTAAACACCGGAGATGAAGGATTCCCATGGGGGATGGCGCTTGCCCTGGTTATAGTTATTGCCGGTGCTGCTGTGGTGTATTTATTGTGGCGGACCAAAAACATATTTAAGATAGGTACAGGAGACCAGATCAGGGATATGTACATTTCCCTTGTGGAGATGCTGAAGCGTAAGGGATATCCCCGGACATCCAGCCAGACTCCTCTGGAATATGTGCGTGGTTTGTCTGACCAACTTCCTGATGATTACTGCAGTATTTTTACAGTCACGAATGCATACCTTACTGACAAATATGGCAAGGGAAAGCTGAGCAGAGAAGAGTTGGAAGAGGTCAGGTCAGTTTGGCGGGCGCTGGTAAACAAGTGGACTGAAAAGCCCGGGGATTGACAATCGGTCAGTTACTCTGCTATGCTTTGATGTGTAGTCCTTTCAGAAAAATTTTTGGAGGTAAATAGATGTTAAACGATGTTGAAAAGTGCCTAATCTCCAGGGAGCAGATTGCTGAGAAGGTTGCCCTGCTTGGGCAGCAGATATCGGAAGATTACAGGGGTAAGGACTTGATTGTGGTGGGAATCTTAAAAGGTGCAGTGGTTTTTTTATCAGATCTTATAAGGGAAATTTCCATACCTCTCTACATAGATTTCATGGCTGTTTCCAGTTATGGTTCGTCCACCGAGTCTTCGGGTGTGGTCAGAATTCTGAATGATCTTGATATGAGCATAGAAGGAATGCATGTGCTGATTGTTGAAGATATAGTTGACACTGGGCTTACTCTTAAATACCTTGTGGAAAACCTGAAAAACAGGAAAGCCGCTTCAGTTAAAGTCTGTACACTCCTGGAGAAGCCTGCCAGAAGGAAGGTCAAGGTGGACTTAGATTATAACGGGTTTGTGATTCCTGATGAGTTTGCAGTTGGTTATGGCCTGGATTATAATAACAAGTACCGCAGCCTGCCGGGGATTTATGTGCTCAAGAAAGAAATTTACTCCAGTTAGTGGAGCAGGAAGCAAATAAAAGATTATTAAGGGAGGATATAAAGGGATGGTAAGAGATAAGGAACTGGTGCTAATCCTGGATTTCGGCGGTCAGTATACTCAGTTGATTGCCCGGCGCATCAGGGAGTGCAGGGTGTATTGTGAGATAATTTCTTACCGTACCCCGGCTGCAGAAATTGCCGCAATGGGACCAAAGGGCATCGTCCTTTCCGGGGGGCCTTCAAGTGTTTATGTGGAAAATGCCCCTGTTTGTGACCTGGAAATTTTTAACCTGGGGATACCCATTTTTGGGATTTGTTACGGGATGCAGCTTATGGCCCAGGTCTTGGGCGGCAATGTCAGCAGGGCTGATAACCGTGAATATGGGAAGACAAAGCTGCAGGTACTTGAAAAGGACAATCCTCTTTTTAAGGGACTTCCTGAAGTCCTTCAGGTATGGATGAGTCACGGCGATTTTGTGGCAGCGCCGCCGCCCGGGTTTAAGGCCTTAGGATGTACCGGCAATACCCCTGTGGCAGCTCTGGGCAGTGATGAAAAGAAAATCTATGGAGTGCAGTTTCATCCGGAAGTGGTTCATACGCCGGAAGGCCAGCGCATGCTTGAATTTTACCTTTTTGATATCTGCCGCTGTTCGGGAAACTGGACCATGGAGTCTTTTATTGACCAGACGGTGAAGGAAGTCAGAGAAGCAGTAGGTGACAAGAAGGTGCTCTGTGCCTTAAGCGGCGGAGTAGATTCCTCTGTGGCTGCCGCATTGGTCCATAAGGCAATCGGGGACCAGCTTACCTGTGTCTTTGTTGATCATGGACTGCTGAGGAAGGACGAAGCCAAACAGGTAATTGAAACCTTCCGCAATCAGTTCCACATCAACCTTATCGCTGTAGATGCTTCCGGAAGGTTCCTGGACAAGCTGGATGGAGTCACTGAACCGGAACAAAAAAGAAAGATTATCGGAAATGAGTTTATCCGTGTATTTGAGGAAGAAGCCCGAAAACTCGGCGAAATAGATTTCCTTGTCCAGGGCACTCTGTACCCTGATGTTGTGGAAAGCGGCACAGACACTGCTGCAGTTATCAAGTCACACCACAATGTGGGCGGACTGCCTGAGGATATGGAACTGGAGCTTATTGAGCCTCTGAAATGGCTGTTTAAGGATGAGGTCCGCCTGGTTGGGGAACAACTGGGATTGCCGGAACAAATTGTGTGGAGACAGCCATTTCCCGGACCGGGGCTGGCCATTAGGATACTGGGTGACATAAACAGAGACAAACTGGATACCTTGAGAGAGGCTGATGCCATCCTCCATGAGGAGATAATCAAGGCAGGCCTGTACCGGGAAATCTGGCAGTTTTTCGCCGTTCTGCCCTCCATGCGTTCCGTCGGGGTCATGGGTGATGAGCGGACCTACAGCTACACCTGTGTGCTGCGTGCTGTCACCAGCCACGACGGGATGACTGCCGACTGGGCCAGGATACCCTATGATGTGCTGGAGAGCATTTCTTCCAGGATAGTGAATGAGATAAAGGATATCAACCGGGTTGTTTATGACATTACCTCCAAGCCCCCGGCAACTATTGAGTGGGAGTAGGATGACAATTCACAATGCACAATTGACAGTGGACAATTGACGATTAACAATTGACAATGATAAAACCGGTGGTTTAGAATTTGGGCATTTTTGCTCACTGCTAAGCCACCGGTTTTTTTGTTTGCCAATCTCGGGTGGGTATATAAATTTCGCGCATTTCGGTGCTTTTGGAATACCGTTGTTTCCACCCATTGCCTGGACAGCCTATTATATGCTATTTTTATATTTCATGCCTCAGAATAAACCCTGGAAGTACATCTTCCCTGTAATTGCAGGATGTTTTAGTTTATACTTTTCTTATTTTTTACAGGAAATTGGTATTTTCAGGTGGAATTACGGAAGTCCTGTTCTGCATCTGCTTATCATTTATCTCCCTTGGGAATTTTCGGTTGCCTGGATATATTTAAGAACGATAAAAGGGAAGACAAATAAGCGGCGGCTGCCCAAACATTATTTCGCTGTTCCGGCACCTGCAATGAAGAACAAACATGCTAAGAGAGTGAAACCGAAGAAACTATAATCCAAATACTTTGATAAAGATTGGAGAGGCATGATTCTTACCCTGGCCATGGGGATGTTCTCTCTATTTTCCTGCCATATAACTTTCTGGTTTCGGAAAAGATAGGAACAATCAACCTTATGAAGGAAGACGATAAATGCTAAAAGACAGAATCTTAGCCGGAACAATTGCAGGTATGATAGCATCAATAATTAAAACAAGTTCAAACCTAATACTTTGGAAAATGGGAGTAATTAAGCACCTGTATTTATTCATAGCATCTGCCGCATTAATTCAACCAGAAGATGCTACTACAGTTCTGGGTGTTATTTTAGGAGTAGTAGTGGATATTATTACCGGAGGAACAATCGGGTTGGTCATATTATATCTTTTTGAGTTAACCGGAAGGGATTATTGGTGGTATAAAGGTTTGATCATAGGCAATGTCATTTGGTTGTTTGGTCTCGGACTGGCAATAAATTTCGGCGCTTCAAGGATTGTTCCAGTTGACCCTGTATTTAGATTAACCTCCTTAATTGAACATCAAATCTTTGGATTGGTTGGGGCTTACCTGATTATTAAATGGTATCCGGAAACCAATACTAAATTACATGAGCAGGAGAAAACCAGGAGGGTATCAAAAAAATGAATGACATCTACGAAGCAGTATTGTATTCGGTTATAATTTTTATCCTATTGGTAGTCCTGACTCGATTGATTGGGAAAAAGTTATTATCACAGTTGACCTATTTTGACTTTGTCATTGGGATAACAATTGGGACCATTGGTGGTGCATTTGTTACATCAGAAGTTCACAGTTTCTACGTTTTGATTAGTCCGGTTATCTTTACTTTTGCGGTAATTCTTACCGGTTACATATCCATGAAAAGTGTTCCGTTCAGAAAACTGCTGGAAGGTGAACCTTTGGTTATGATACAAAACGGCAAGATCTTTGAAAATAATCTGAAAAAAATTCGGTATAACGTTGACGATTTGCTTATGCAGCTAAGAGAAAAGAACGTTTTTGACTTGAGTGAAGTTGAATTTGCTATCCTGGAACCTCACGGAAAACTCAGCGTACAAAAAAAGACTCAGTATACGCCAATTACTCCAAGGGATTTGAATCTAAGTACAACTTACAGAGGAGTATCATCAGAGATAATCAGAGATGGCAGAATTGTTGAACAAAATCTCAGGCAAAATAACCTGAATCACGAGTGGCTGTACAACACGCTTTATTCGAAGAATATAAGAGATATCAGAAATGTATTTTTGGCAACATTATCGACAGACGGTAACCTCTATGTAGATGTTAGAAATGACAATCCGCAATATATTCAAGAAGTGGAAGATGATGATTCGGTTATTTAATTATAATTGATTTATGCTTTACCAACCGGGGGGAATACCGCTCCCCTGACAAATTTATGATAAAACCATTCTCCTACAGCCAGCACCTATAAGATAAGCTACCAAGGTTACTGCCAAAGCGACGTACAGGATATTCATTGCCGACAAATCAGTGAGATATCCTAAAACCACCTCTAAAACAATGGCAATTACCGCAAACTTTATGATAAGCGCTAAAATATGCTTCATAGATTCACCTCCTTCTCTGATGAATCCCCTGGCTTGTTTAGGATTCTACATTCCAGCCATGCTGCGGCATTCCTGAGCACACCTGCTGCATTCATCTGCACATGCCTGGCAATGCTCGTCTTTGAACATTCTGCATTCATTTGCACATTGGTCACAGATGTTAGCACATAATCCGCAGATATCTTTGGCATATTGACTGTCTCTGGACATGAATTGGGATGCGAAAGAACATATATCAGCACAGTCATGAAGAATTTGCATACATTTTACCCTTGCCTGAATGTCCGGTTCCTGCATACAAGAGGTAAGGCATTGTTCACAAGCCTGCATGCACGTGTTACATTCATTGATACATTTTTGCATGTGTTTTACTGAAGTATCAACCATTGTTGGCATTGAGTTATTCCTCCTAAATTAAAATTTTTACCCGAAAATATTGTTTTCTATCAAGGACTAAATTATTCTTCAATGCACATTTGTTCATAATTATTGCTTCCGATGACAAGAAAAGCATAATATTGCGGTTCATCATCAGGTATAATTTTTATTACTAAATGCTAACAATAATTTCGGGTGGGATGCAAATGTTAATCAATGAAGTCCATGTTGAGGTCCTCAGGGCAGCCATTGGTTTTTTCACTCTCTTGATATTTACGCGTGTCTTAGGAAAACAGCAGGTCAGTGAACTGACCGTTTTCGACTATATTTTAGGGATTACCATCGGTTCAACGGCGTCCTCCCTAACAACTGATCTCACCAGCAGCGCTTTGCCCCACTGGGTGGCTCTTTTAACATGGGTAGGATTTGCTTTTATGATGCAGGTGGTAACCGTTAAGTGGCGCAGGGTCTCAAGGTTAGTGGATGGAGAGCCCTCTGTAGTCATCATGAATGGCATGATAATGGAAGATGCTATGAGAAAAATGCGGTATACTGTTTCAGACCTGCTGGAGCAGTTGAGGAGTAAGGACATTTTTGATATCAAGCAGGTTGAATTTGCTGTTTTGGAACGCAGTGGCGAAATTTCCGTGCTGAAGAAATCGCAATACCAGCCGGTAACACCCAGTGACCTGAACCTCAGCACTAAATATGACGGGCTGCAAACGGTGATTATATATGACGGAATGGTGTTGGAGCAGAACCTGAAGCAGCTTAACCTAGACAGGGTCTGGCTGCAAAACGAGCTCAGCCAACATGGGGTCAATGATGTTTCCCAAGTCCTCCTGGCATCCCTGGATACTCAGGGAAAGCTGTATGTGGACAGGTACAAAGATCACCTGATAAAAATAAATGACTTGAGTGAATAAAATGAGTCCAATTAAGCGAAATGTTAAATCCAAAAAAAATTTAAAATACTTACTGTCGATATTAATAGTGGGCATATTCCTGGCGGTCTTGGTTTCCGGCCCCATTTTGATTAAACCGCTTGATACCAGGCATCATATTACCCAAACCTTTTCTCAGATTGAAACTAATCTAAAATTAAAAAACTGGTCTGAGGCTACAGCTAGTACTCACATTTTGAGGTCCTCACTGAACAAATCCTTTAAAATCCTTCGATATAGTGTGGAACTGGATGAAATGGCAGATATTATGATTAATCTTGACCGTATCGAAGGATTTATTCAGGCTAATGACGAAAAAAACGCCCTGGGTGAGCTTTATGAGGCCCGGGGGCACTGGCGGGAGTTGGGCAAATAAGACCGGCATCGTTCAATGAAATAATTGGACGAATTTCTGAGCGGCAAGGGAAACCGGGATGTTTTTGTGAGTTATGATGCCAAGGCTTCTTTGGGGAATACTTTCTTTTATATTGAGCACAAATATATCCCCATCGGACAACTCTTTTTCAATATAATCCCTGACCACAAAAGATATGCCAAGGCCGATTTTGGCCAGTTCCACCAGCAGGTCAACACTTCCCAATTCAATTTCAGGGGTCAGGCTGATACCCCGGTGTTTTAGATAAGAGTCAATGAACTCTCTGGTGATGGTATTCCTCTCCAGCATCAAAAGGGGGTAACGGTTCAATTCGTCAAGTGGTATGGCCTTGTCTTTCAGGTGTGCGAAATTATTTCCGGCAATAAACACGTCCTGAATTTTTTTTAGTTCCTTGATAATGTGGTACTTATCCTGCTTTTCAGGAATATTGACAACTGTAACATCAACGGCCCCATTGTTTAGAAGCTCAATACACATGGGGGAGGTGCGGTTAATGACCTGAATATTGATATTGGGGTAGAGGCTGATGAACTTTTTGAAATATGGCAAAAGGTAGTGTTTGCAGATAGTATCACTTGCCCCTATTCTGACTTCACCACTTTCCAGGGAACGCAGTTCACTGACCCGCCGTTCTCCCGCCTTGATGAAGTTAAAGGCCTGGGAGATATACTCAAACAGCACTTCACCTTCCCGTGTCAGTTTAACCTGTTTTGTATTTCTGATAAAAAGTCTGCAGTTCATTTTTTCTTCAAGGAGCTTAACTGACTGGCTGACTGCTGACTGGGATATATAAAGACTGTTTGAAGCCGAGGAAAAGCTCAGGTCTCTGGCTACATAATAAAACACCTTGTACAACTCAAAACTAACATCCACAGAAAACCCCCCCTTTTTTTATTAGCTGTACTAATCAAATACATTAAAATTATTAACTATTCTTATTAATTTTATTATGTTAGAATTATATTTGTAAAGTAATATTTTATCGGGAGGTAATACTGATGAATACCGGGGTGAGACGTATTTACGTTGAAAAGAAACAGGGCTTTGATGTTGAGGCCCGCAGCCTTTTGGCCGACCTCAGGGAAAATCTTGGTCTTAGAGGCCTGGAAACGGTAAGGGTGATCAACCGTTATGACGTATCCGGAATTACTGATGAGGAGTACCAAAAGGCACGCACCACCATTTTCTCAGAGCCGCCCGTTGATAATGTATATGATGAAACATTTCCGGAACCGGGTGAGAGCAGCAGGGTATTTGCCATGGAATACCTGCCGGGCCAGTATGATCAGAGGGCGGATTCAGCTGCCCAGTGCCTGCAGCTTCTCAGTCAGAAGGAAAAGCCGGCTGTAAGTTCTGCCAGGGTGGTTGTCCTCGGGGGGGCGCTGTCCGATGCCGATTTTACCAGGATAAAAAGCTACTGTATCAATCCGGTTGACTCCCGGGAGGCCTCTCTGGACAAACCGCAAAGGCTTGATATCGAGTGTGCGGTACCGGCGGATGTTGAGGTTGTTGCCGGGTTTATTTCTAAATCCGAGGCAGAGCTGCAGGAGTTTTTTGACAGCATGGGATTTGCCATGAGTTTTGGTGACCTGAAGTTCCTCAAGCAATATTACCGCGATACGGAGCATAGGGACCCGACCGTGACCGAACTCCGGGTGATTGACACTTATTGGTCAGACCACTGCAGGCACACGACTTTTTTGACAGAACTCCATGAGGTGTCTTTTGAGCCGGGGGCTTTTACGGTTCCGGTTGAGAATGCCTACAGGGAGTATCTGCAGTCAAGGGAATATGTTTATGGCAGCGCGGTTAATCAAGAGAAAGACATTTGCCTGATGGATCTGGCTCTGATGGCGATGAAAGAACTGAGAAAGAGCGGAAAGCTTACTGACCTGGATGAGTCAGATGAGATAAATGCCTGCAGTATAGCCGTGAATGTCGATGTAAACGGTAAAGACGAAGAATGGCTGGTAATGTTCAAGAATGAAACCCATAACCACCCCACGGAAATCGAGCCCTTCGGCGGTGCGGCAACGTGCCTGGGAGGCGCTATCAGGGACCCGCTGTCAGGGAGGTCATATGTCTATCAGGCAATGAGGGTTACCGGCAGCGGCGACCCCAGGGTAAGGATAGAAGACACCCTGCCGGGAAAACTGCCCCAGAGAAAAATTACTACCGAGGCCGCTGCCGGATACAGCTCTTATGGCAACCAGATAGGGCTGGCAACCGGCCAGGTGGCCGAAGTTTATGATGCCGGGTTCCTTGCCAAGAGGATGGAAATTGGTGCGGTTATCGGCGCTGCGCCTAAGAGAAATGTTGTCAGGGAGGCTCCGGTTGAGGGTGACCTGGTTATTTTGGTAGGCGGCAGGACAGGCCGTGACGGATGCGGGGGGGCTACCGGTTCCTCCAAGGAGCATGACGAGGAATCAATTCTGACCTGCGGTGCTGAGGTGCAGAAGGGGAACCCGCCTGAAGAACGCAAAATTCAGAGGCTGTTCCGGGATTCTGAGGTCAGCACCATGATCAAAAGGTGTAACGACTTCGGTGCCGGCGGCGTGTCTGTGGCCATAGGGGAACTTACTGACGGCCTGGAGATAAATTTGGATGCCGTACCGAAAAAATATGAAGGCCTGGACGGGACGGAACTGGCCATTTCAGAGTCTCAGGAGCGGATGGCTGTTGTAGTGGCGGCCGTTGATGCGGACAGCTTCATCAGCAGGGCAAGCCGGGAAAACCTGGAGGCAACAGTTGTGGCCAGGGTTACTGCGGACCGGAGGCTGAAGATGTCCTGGAGAGGCCGAAACATTGTTGATATAAGCAGGGATTTTCTGAATACAAACGGTGTGAAACAGAATACTACGGTTAGGGTTGCTGCTCCTAAAGAAAACGGGAACTTTTTTCATGTTGTTCCTAATGCAGCTAAGCCTGAAGCCGGGAGCCTGAAAAAAGCCTGGCTGGCTAACCTCAGGGAACTGAACGTCTGTGGGCAGAAGGGCCTGGTGGAGATGTTTGACAGCACCATCGGTGCGGGTTCTGTGCTGCTTCCCTTTGGGGGCAGGTATCAGCTGACTCCTGCTGAGGGAATGGCTGCCAAGATTCCTTTGGTATCTGGTGAAACCAAAAGCGGTACTTTGATGGCCTTTGGCTATAACCCCAAATTGGTCTGCTGGAGCCCGTTCCATGGGGCGCTGTATGCTGTTGTGGAGGCTGTCACCAGAATTGCGGCCCTTGGAGGCGATTACAGCAGGGTCAGGCTTACCCTCCAGGAATATTTTGAAAAACTGGGGTCAGACCCGGTTAAATGGGGGAAACCCTTCAGCGCCCTCCTGGGAGCCTTTTATGCCCAGAAGATGTTTGGTATTGCGGCCATAGGCGGCAAGGACAGCATGTCCGGAACCTTTAAGGATCTGAATGTTCCGCCTACCCTGGTTGCTTTTGCCATGGATATGGTCAACGTGGAACGGGTTGTATCCCAGGAATTCAAAAAAACGGGGAGCCGGGTGGTCCTTGTCCCTGCATCCCGGGATAAAAATGAGATTCCTGACTTTGACAGGCTGAAACAGAATTTTACTAAAATTTATCAACTAATCCAGCAGGGTCACGTACTGGCTTCTCACTCGGTGAGGGCCGGGGGGCTGGCTGAAGCTATAAGCAAAATGTGTTTCGGCAATAAGATTGGTTTTGAATTCGCCGGGACGGTAAGCACTGCAGAACTGTTTACCCCTGATTATGGTTCTGTAGTCCTGGAAATTAATGCAGGTGTTGACATAAATAAAGTATTTGGTGATGTACCATTCCGGGAACTGGGCCAGACAACGGAAAAACCTGCTATAAAAGTAAGCGGCGCCGAAGCAGGAATTAACAATACAGGGGTAGGTTTCGGCAATGCTGAAATAGGGATTGATGAAGCAGTCGAAAACTGGATGGCTCCCCTGGAGAGGGTTTTCCCCACCAGAGTAACCGGTGAACCAGATTTCCCAAAACCGGCCGCGGTGTTAGATAACCGGAGAAATACTGCCAGGCCAGGGCTGACTGTGGCCAGGCCCAGGGTGTTTATTCCCGTGTTTCCGGGCACCAATTGTGAGTACGATTCGGCCAGGGCCTTTGAAAGAGCCGGTGGTGCAGTGGAAACCCTGGTAATCAGGAATCTGACCCCGGAAGATATAGAGCTGTCAGTTGATGCGATGGCTAAAGGTATAGATAAGGCTCAGATAATAATGATTCCGGGAGGTTTCAGCGCCGGTGACGAGCCTGACGGTTCCGGTAAATTTATTGCCACTGCCTTTAGGAATCCCAGGGTCAGGGATGCGGTAATGAACCTTCTCAAAAACAGGGATGGCTTGATGCTGGGAATATGCAACGGCTTCCAGGCGCTTATCAAGCTGGGGCTGGTTCCCTATGGCGAAATTACCGATATGGGGGCTGACTGCCCGACACTGACATTCAATACTATCGGCCGCCATGCCTCCTGCATGGTGAGAACAAAGGTGGTTTCCACCCTTTCGCCATGGTTTGCCAATGCCAATCTGGGCGATATTCACACAATCCCCATTTCTCACGGTGAAGGCAGGTTTGTGGCCGGTGAGGAGCAGATCAGGCAGATGATTGCCAATGGCCAGGTTGCCACCCAGTACGTTGACCCTGACAACAACCCCACTTATGATATCGCTTATAACCCCAATGGGTCGGTAGATGCCATTGAAGGCATCACCAGTCCCGATGGCAGGGTGCTGGGCAAGATGGGGCATTCGGAGCGGATTGGTTCTAATGTTGCCGTAAATGTGCCGGGTGAGAAGAACCAGCAGATATTCGAGTCAGGTGTAAAGTATTTCAGGTAAGAGGTGAAAAAATGGAGATACCAATATTAAAGGGGATAACGATCATATTTGCTTTGTCGGTTGGGGTATTGTTTATATTCCACCGGCTGAGGATTCCGGCAGTTGTCGGCTTCCTCCTGACGGGGGTACTGGCGGGGCCCCATGGTTTTGAGCTGGTAAATGAAGTTCATGAGGTTGAGATGCTGGCTGAAATCGGGATAGTCCTGCTCCTCTTTACTATTGGTATAGAATTTTCCTTTGATGAACTGCTGCAGATCAGAAAACCTGTGCTTATGGGCGGCTCTCTGCAGGTGGTCCTTACTTCGGCGGCTGCTTTCGGAATATCCGGGGTTATGGGGTATCCACCGGAAAAGTCCCTGTTTATCGGGTTTCTGATATCGCTCAGCAGTACGGCAATTGTCCTCAGGCTGCTCCAGGAAAGAGCCGAGCTTGACAGCCCTCACGGGCGTGCTATCCTCGGTACGCTTATTTTTCAGGATTTTGCCATTGTCCCGATGATGCTTTTTACTCCGATGCTGTCGGGGCAGGCGGGCAATCTGGGCACTTCCCTGATTGAGCTGGCTGTTAAGGGCATAGTCATAGTGGTCCTGGTAATTGCGGGTGCCAAGTGGATTGTGCCCTATATTTTGTACCAGGCTGCCCGGACACGTAACCGGGAAATTTTTCTATTGAGCATTGTGGTCATCTGTCTGGCAGTGGCGTGGCTTACTTCCAGCGCCGGTCTGTCTCTGGCTCTGGGTGCGTTTCTGGCTGGACTGATTATCTCAGAGTCTGATTACAGTCATCAGGCCTTGGGAAATATCCTGCCCTTCCGTGACGTATTTACCAGTTTCTTTTTTGTTTCCATAGGAATGCTATTGAACATCGGGTATCTTTTGCAGCACCCTCTGCTGGTTGCTGTCGCTGTTATTGTGGTAATATTTGTGAAGACGGTTGTGTCAGGTTTCGTGGCACTCCTGATGGGGTTTTCGATCAGGAGCGCGATATTAACCGGATTTGCCATCAGCCAGGTGGGGGAATTCTCGTTTATTCTTTCCCGCAGCGGTGTGGAGTATGGCCTGCTCAGCGGGGATAATTACCAGCTTTTTCTCGCCGTATCCATAATTTCCATGGCCGGATCCCCCTTTGTCCTGGCTTTGGCGCACAAGATCGCCGATTTGGTTGTCAGGCTGCCTCTTCCGGAAAGGCTGGTTTCCGGGGGGGAACATTCAACACGGGAGATCTCCGATGATTTAAAGAAGCACCTGGTGATTATAGGTTTTGGGATTAATGGACGCAATGTTGCCAGAGCTGCCGGAGCTGTTAATATTCCTTATGTGGTCATTGAGATGAATCCTGATACGGTCAGGGATGAACGGGAAAAGGACGAACCGATTTATTACGGTGACGCTACCCATGAAGCAGTCCTGAAACATGTTAATATTAAGGAAGCAAAGGTTGCTGTTGTGGCCATTTCCGATCCGGCGGCCACCCGGAGGATTATCGAAGTTATCCGCAGGCTAAACCAGAGGCTGTGTATTATTGTCAGGACCCGTTATATTCAGGAATTGGAGGCGCTCCATGAATTAGGCGCCAGTGAAGTTATTCCTGAAGAGTTTGAGACCTCTGTGGAGATTTTTACCCGGGTGCTCAATAAGTACCTGGTGCCGAGGGCCGAAATTGAAAGGTTTGTCTCTGAAGTGCGGTCAGACACCTATGAGATGTTCCGCAGCTATTCCCGGAGGCCAACCATTTTTTCTGAATTGAGACTTCAGATGCCGGATTTTGAAATAACCACATTCAGGATAAGTGAAGAGTCAAAAGCGGCAGGGAAAAGCCTGCAGCAGATTGCACTAAGGAAGAAGTATGGTGTCACTATGCTGGCAATAGGGCGTGAAGGGAAATTCAAAGCAAACCCCCACGGAGAAGCAGATCTGCTGCCGGGGGATGTGGCCGTAGTTGTCGGGCCCCGTGACAAGGTAGCCAGGGTTTCCGGCCTGTTCCAGGAGCAGCAGCAGAGCTAATGAATTGGCGATATCTATGCGGGGGAAAGGTGAAACAGGCTGTTTTGCTTGACATTGACTCCCGGCCTTGTTAAGATATAAATGTGAAAAATTGAATCTTCGTAGGTTCCGGGATTATACCGGGGACACGAGGGAAAGTGTACCTAGGGTTCCGCTGATATAGGATATCAGGTCAGGTCCAAGTGGTACAGGCGTATTCATGCGCCACACCGACGGGATAAAAGCCCAGACGGGTAGGTTTCACTCGAATGAGAGAATCTGCTCGCCCGGGCTTTATTATTTGTCTTGGGGCTGACCGCCGCAGGGCTAAATAAATTGCCATGAAAAGTGGCAAACTTAATACAGCCGATTACAAAAAAAGGGGGGCTGGATTAAGTTGATAGAACGTTTATTCAGGTTCCGGGAGCTCGGGACAGATGTGAAGACTGAAGTTATCGCCGGTTTGACCACTTTTATGACAATGGCATATATCCTGGCAGTTAACCCGATTATCCTGTCAGGAGCCGGCATGGACTACAATGCTGTCTTTATTGCCACTGCTCTGGCAGCAGGGGTAGTCACCATTGCAATGGGGCTTTTTGTGAATTTCCCGATAGCGCTTGCTCCAGGAATGGGCCTCAATGCTTATTTCGCAGCTATTGTTGCTTCGGGACAGATGTCATGGCAGGTCGCCCTGGGGGCGGTATTTCTCTCTGGAGTAATATTTATTATACTGACGGTCACCAATATCCGCCAACTGCTGGTGGAGGCTGTGCCTAATTCATTGAAAAAGGCTATTACGGTAGGTATCGGGTTGTTTATTACATCTATTGGCCTGAAGCTTTCGGGGCTGGCAGTGGTGTTTATCGAGCTGCTCCCCGGGGAATTCGGCGGTAGTTTTGAGAATATAGCAAAAGCAGGCAAGGGGGTTATCACACCCAGTGAGTGGGCCTCAAAGCTGGGCATCATTTCAGAGGGGCCTGCCCTGCTGGCAATCATAGGCCTTTTGCTTTCAGGACTCCTCTTAGCCAAAAAGGTCAAGGGATCACTGCTCTGGGGGATCATTATCACCACCCTGGCAGGGATTCCGCTGGGGGTAACCGATCTTGAGGGCTTCAGCTATAGTTTTCCTTCTTTTCAGAACCTCGCGGTAGGCAGACTGGATATCATGGGCGCTCTGCAAGCAGGGTTGCTGACCGTTATCCTGACTTTTACGTTTGTGGAACTGTTTGATACCTTTGGGACCCTTATCGGTACTGCCGGAAAGGCCGGCCTGCTTGATGAAAAGGGCAATAACCCCAGGATAGGGCGGGCCATGCTGGTAGATGCCTTTGGGGTCAGCTTCGGGGCGCTGATGGGGACAAGTACTGTCACCTCATATATTGAGAGCGCTGCCGGTATCGGCGAAGGAGGCAAGAGCGGCCTGACGGCTGTGACCACAGGGGTTATGTTTCTCCTGGCAATACTTCTGGCGCCGTTTTTCATCCTGATTCCCAGTGCGGCTACCGCACCGGCACTGATACTGGTAGGGCTGTTAATGGTTTCCGCCATCAGGGAAATTGATTTTGAGCATATGGCTGATGCCATTCCGGCATTTCTGACCATCGTATTCATGCCTTTTACAGCGAATATTGCCAATGGCATTTCGGCCGGTATTATTACTTACGTATTCTTAAAGGTTACCACCGGCAAGCCCAGGGAAGTCCACTGGCTGATGTATATACTTTTCGTACTGATAGCGCTCCGGTATGCCTTCCTGGGCGGAGAATGATAATTTGACCCGGATTAACCCTTGCTTAGAGGATTATGGAATAATTTGTTGAAAAGAGTACTATCAATTTTTGAACGGGGGTAGGTATGGTGAAACCATTGGTAGGCATAGTTATGGGGAGCGACTCTGATCTGAAAATAATGAAAGAAGCAGCAAAAATCCTGGCTGAGCTCGGGATTACCAGTGAAGTGGTTATTTCCTCGGCACACCGGGTGCCGGAACAGACGGCCCAATATGCCAGGACTGCGGAAGAACGCGGCCTGGAGGCTGTTATAGCCGGAGCCGGCATGGCCGCTCACCTGCCGGGGGTAATAGCTGCTATGACTCCCCTGCCTGTTATCGGGATACCTATCCAGTCAGGTGCGCTATCAGGGGTTGATGCCCTTTATGCCATTGTACAGATGCCTCCGGGAATACCTGTGGCCACAGTTGCTGTTAATGGCGCCAAAAATGCCGGTATCCTGGCGGCACAGATACTGAGTGTCAAATACCCGGAAATTCGGGAAAACATTAGAGAATATAAAGTCAGGATGGAGAAAGAGGTTGAGGCCAAGGCTGCCAAGCTGGCAGAACTGGGGATAGAGGGTTACCTGGAAAGCAATGAGGGAAGAAAATAATGTACGGAGGTACCGGACAAAATGATTGAACGCTATACTCTTCCTGAAATGGGGAGAATCTGGACCCTGGAGAACAAGTTTCAGAAGTGGCTTGATGTTGAGATCGCAGCCTGTGAAGCTATGGCTGAGCTGGGGCAGATCCCGGCGGAAGCGGTCAGGGTCATCAGGGAAAAAGCCGCTTTTGATGTTAACAGAATTGATGAAATCGAAAAGGTCACCAATCATGATGTGATTGCATTTCTGACTAATGTCGCGGAAAACGTCGGTGAAGAGTCCAAGTATATCCATATGGGGATGACCTCATCAGATGTTGGTGACACAGCCCTGTGCCTGCTGATGAAAGAGGCGGCAGAGCACCTGCTCCCGAGGCTGACAGTTCTCCGGGAAAAGCTGGTGGAAAAGGCCGGAGAGTACAAGTACACTCCGATGATCGGGCGGACCCACGGGATCCATGCCGAACCGATGACCTTTGGGATGAAGATGCTGCTTTGGATTGCTGAGACCGACCGGAATATGGAACGCCTCCAAAGGGCAGTGGAAACCATCAGTGTGGGCAAACTCTCAGGGGCTGTGGGAACTTATGCCAACATCGACCCTGAAGTGGAAAGAAGGGTCTGTGAGAAACTGGGGCTGCAGCCTGCTTCTATTGCCACACAGGTAATTCAGCGGGATCGGCATGCCGAGTATATGTCGACCCTTGCGGTAATAGGCTGTACCCTGGAGAAGATTGCCACCGAACTGCGCAACCTGCAGCGTACCGATATCAGAGAAGCGGAAGAGTATTTTGCCAAGGGCCAGAAAGGGTCCTCGGCAATGCCCCATAAAAGGAATCCCATCACAGGTGAACGCATCAGCGGCCTGGCCCGTATTTTGCGGGGCAATGCCCTTGCGGCCATGGAAAATGTGGCCCTCTGGCATGAACGGGACATCTCACACTCATCAGTGGAGCGGGTCATTGTTCCTGACAGCACCATCCTTCTTGACTATATGCTGCACCTGACCATAAAGATAGTCGGCAGCCTCCTTGTTTACCCTGAGGCCATGATGGAAAACCTTAATAAGACCAAGGGCCTGATTTATTCCCAGCGAGTCCTGCTGGCACTGGTGGACAAGGGGGTTTTGCGGGAAAGAGCCTATGAGCTGGTACAGAGAAATGCCATGGAGGTCTGGCGGACCAAACAGAACTTCGCTGACCTGCTGCAGAACGATGCCGATGTGGTCAAATTGATTCCTGCAGAAGAGCTCCACAGCCTGTTTGACTATAACTGGTTCCTCAGACATGTAGATGCGGTTTTTCAGCGCTTTGGGTTGTAGCGGCTCTCCGGAAATGACCGGTGATGGAATATGGTGAGATGTTGTAACGATTTTCCGCACTGCCGCCTATGAGTCGGAGCTGCCACCCCCCCCGTCAACAAGGCAGCGTCCCCGAACTCGATGGCTCATGAGGCCTGTTTCGTGAGATGGCCGCCTCTCGTTTTGGCGGGCCAAAACTTCCCGGCGGCCTTCGCCATCTTCTGACATGCGGGGACTCCCTGCCTTGTTGACGGTGACTTGCAGCAAGACTCATAACGGCGGCAGTGCCAAGGAAAATCTTATACGACATCTCACCACATGCCCCGGTCATTTCCGAAGCCGCACATAAAAAGGAAAAAAACAAAAGGGAAATAAATAAAAAAATAAAAGGAAACATGTTTTAGAGAAATTTATTGGAGTGTAGAAGGAGGTAAGAAAAGCATGGATGTTCAGAAGCTGGAACAGCTGCATGAGGGGAAGGCTAAAAAGGTATACAGAACCAATGACCCGGACCTGTACTGGATAGAGTACAAGGATGATGCCACAGCCTTTGACGGCAAGAAAAAAGGCACTATCATGAACAAGGGGATTCTTAATAACAGAATCTCGGTGCACTTCTTTAACCTGTTGGAAAGCAAGGGGATTGTAACCCACCTGGTTAAACAGGTAAATGACAGGGAGCAGATAGTCAAAGCAGTTGATATCATCCTGGTGGAAGTAGTTGTCAGGAATATTGCTGCCGGTTCGTTGTCCAAGAGACTCGGGATGGCGGAAGGGACCATGCTTCCCAAAACAGTGCTGGAATTTTACTATAAGGATGATGCTCTCGGTGACCCGCTGATCAATGACTATCATATCCAGGTACTTGAACTGGCTGCTCCTGAACAGATGAAGTCGATATCAATAATGGCTCTTAAAATAAATGATATTCTCAGGGAATACCTTAAGGAAAAGAAAATAGACCTGATTGATTTTAAGCTTGAATTCGGTACCCATAAAGGGGAGGTCATCCTGGCAGATGAGATATCTCCCGATACCTGCCGCTTCTGGGATTTAGAGACCAGGGAGAAACTGGACAAGGACCGTTTCCGCAGAGACCTGGGCAATGTTGAGGAAGCCTACCGGGAAGTGCTCAAGAGACTGACCGGTGAAACCATATCTGATAGCTGACAACTGACATAAGAAAGCTGTTTAATTGCCGTAGACCATTGGCCAGGAACAATAAATAGCGGAGGAATTTAAAATGTTATTTCAAACTGACCGCTCTAACAGAAAAAACAATGATCATGACAAACCTGAAGAGGAATGCGGTATTTTTGGCATTTACGGACCGGGACTGGATGTATCGCGCCTGACCTATTACGGATTGTATGCGTTGCAGCATCGCGGTCAGGAAAGCGCCGGGATAGCAGTATCCGATGGTTCAGGTATCAGCCTGCATAAAGATATGGGCCTCGTTCCGGAGGTCTTTTCCGATGACATCCTCCAAAAGCTGCAGGGCAGAATGGCTCTTGGACATGTCCGTTATTCCACTACTGGTTCCAGTCTGGTTTTAAATGCCCAGCCCCTGGTATGTTATTATTCCAAGGGGATGATTGCCCTGGCCCATAACGGGAACCTGACAAATACTGCTGATCTGAGGGAGCGTTTGGCTCTGGAGGGGTCGGTATTTCAGTCTACTATTGACAGTGAGGTTATTGTCAACCTGATTGCCCGGTACAGCCAGGGATCCATTGAGGATGGCATTAAAATGACTATGAAACAGGTCAGGGGAGCCTATTCTCTGGCCGTCATGACCGAGGACAAACTCATCGGGGTCCGCGATCCCTGGGGGGTAAGGCCGCTCTGTATCGGGAGACTGGGTGATGCCTATATCCTGGCATCTGAATCATGTGCTCTGGATACTGTGAGCGCTGAACTGATCCGGGATGTGGAGCCCGGAGAAATTGTCATCATCAGCGAAGCCGGTCTGGTGTCACATAGGACTGAACCTGAGGAACGCAAGGGGATGTGTATTTTTGAATATATTTACCTGGCCCGTCCGGACAGCATAATTGACGGTTTTCATGTCAGTGAGGTCAGGCGTGAAATGGGAAGGCAGCTAGCGCGTGAGTATCCGGTGGATGTTGACCTGGTTATCCCGATACCCGATTCAGGCAATGCTGCTGCCAGGGGGTATGCCCTGGAGAGTGGAATACCCTTTGAAGACGGCCTGATGAAAAACCGGTATATTGGGAGGACTTTTATCCAGCCAAACCAGGCTATGAGAGATCTGGCAGTCAGGTTGAAACTGAATCCTGTGAGAAACATCCTCAAAGGCAAGCGGGTTCTCATGATTGATGACTCCATTGTCAGAGGCACTACCAGCGGGAAAATGGTCAAAATGGTACGGGATGCCGGCGTGAAGGAAGTCCATATGTGTATCAGCTCACCCCCGATAGAGTGGCCGTGCCACTACGGAATAGATACGTCTGACAGGGATGAACTGATTGCGGCCAAGCTTTCGGTTGAGGAAATAAGGAAACATATCGGCGCTGACGGTCTGCATTACCTTAGTATGGATGGTCTTCTGAAGGTTTTTGGCAGCCCGCGGAATTTCTTCTGTACCGCGTGTTTTGACGGTGATTACCCAATAAGGGTTTCAGGGCAAGCAGGCAAATTCTGCCTGGAAAACGGGAGGAAATGCAAATGAATGAAAGCAATAAGAAAGGCCTGACTTATGCCGATGCCGGTGTGGACATCAATGCCGGCGCTGAGGCTGTGGAACTGATGAAAGAACATGTGAAAAAGACCTTCCGGCCGGAGGTGATGACCGATTTAGGTGGTTTTGGAGGGCTTTTTGCCCTAAATGCCTCCAAGTATGCGGAGCCGGTCCTGGTTTCCGGTACAGATGGTGTTGGGACCAAACTGATGATCGCCTTTTTAATGGATAAACATGATACGGTCGGGATAGATGCTGTAGCCATGTGTGCCAATGATATTTTGGTACAGGGCGCTGAGCCCCTCTTTTTTCTGGACTATCTGGCAGTGGGCAAACTTGTTCCGGAACGGGTGGCAGATGTTGTCAAAGGCATAGCAGATGGGTGCCGCCAGGCGGGGTGTGCCCTGATTGGCGGGGAAACCGCCGAGATGCCCGGCTTTTACGGTGTTGATGAATATGATATTGCCGGTTTTGTGGTAGGTGTAGTTGACAGGCAGCGCATTATAGACGGGAGCACGATTGCCCCCGGTGATGCGGTAATCGGGCTGCCATCATCGGGACTCCACAGTAACGGGTATTCACTGGCCCGGAAGGTACTCCTGGAAGTCGGCGGGTTTAAGACTGATACCTACTCTGATGAACTGGGCAGGACTGTTGGTGAGGAAATGCTGGAACCTACCCGGATTTACGCCCGGCAGATTCTCCCCCTTCTGGGAAAATACGATATCAGGGGCATGGCCCATATTACGGGAGGCGGACTCACGGAGAATATCCCCAGGATACTGCCTGAGGGTACTAAGGTTGTGCTTAATCCCAAAGCATGGCCTCAGAAAGCAGTCTTTAGCCTTATCCAGAAAACCGGGGGAGTAGATATTGAAGAAATGTGCCGGACCTTTAATATGGGAATTGGAATGATAATTATTTTACCATCTGAACAGGCTGCTGCCGTGCTGGCAGACTTGGGTGCGGACGGTGAGGCGGCATACCTGATAGGGAAAGTAGCAGCAGGTGACAGGCAGGTCGAGTACAAAGCTGAGGAGGTGTAAGACGATGTCAAAATTACGCCTGGGCGTTCTGGCTTCAGGGCGTGGTTCAAATCTGCAGGCCATTATTGACAACATCGCCGCCGGAAAACTTGATGCTGAAGCTGCTGTAGTTATAAGTGACAAACCTAATGCCTTTGCCCTGGAAAGGGCCCGGAACCATGGTGTTCCGGCTGTACATATCAAACCCGCCGATTACCGGGGAAAAGAAGAATATGAAAAGGCAGTGACTGACTGCCTTAGAGAAAACCGGGCGGAGCTTGTGGTTCTGGCCGGGTATATGCGTATAGTGGGAGATGTCCTTCTGGGCGAGTATCCCAACCGGATTATGAATATCCACCCTGCACTGCTGCCATCCTTTCCGGGAGCGCATGGCCAAAGGGATGCAGTTGAATATGGGGTCAGGTACTCGGGGTGTACCGTTCACTTTGTGGATGGGGGAATGGATACAGGGCCGATTATCCTCCAGGAGGTTGTCCCGGTGCTCCAGGAGGATGATGAAGACAGCCTGGCGGCACGGATTCTGAAGGAAGAACACAAGGTTTATTCCCGGGCCATTCAGCTTTTTGCAGAAGGGAAGCTAAAGGTTGCGGGCAGAAAAGTGATTATCAGTTAGGTCTGGGAAATGACTGTAAGGGAATATGGTGAGACATTGTACCGATTTTCAGCACTGCCGCCTATGAGTCTAAGCTGCTATCCCCGGCATCAAGGCAGCGTCCCCGAACTCGATGACTCATGGGGCCAGTTTCGTGAGATGGCCGCCTCTCGTTTTGGCGAGCCAAAACTTCCCGGCGGCCTTCGTCATCTTCGGACATGCGGGGACTCCCTGCCTTGCTGCCGGTGACTTGCAGCAAGACTCATAACGGCGGCGGTGCAAGGAAAATCTTGTACAACACCTCACCATATGCCACGGTCATTTCCAGACCTAACTACTAATAATATAGATAAGCTGATGCCGGGGTTTCGAGTCCTGAGAATAGTTGAGCTTGAAGTTCATGAAGAGTTAATTATTAATAAAGAAGGACAATAATTAAAGATTGAAAAAGGGGGGTATTAATTTGAAAAAACGTGCGCTTGTCAGTCTTTCCGACAAGGCGGGCTGTGTTGAGTTTGCCCGCGAGCTGCATGAACTTGGTTTTGAAATTATCTCCACCGGGGGGACTTTTAAGACTATCAAGGAAGGCGGGGTTCCGGTTACCTATGTGACTGAAGTGACGGGCTTCCCGGAAATTCTTGATGGCAGGGTAAAGACCTTGAACCCGTATATTCACGGGGGCATTTTGGCCCGGAGAACCCCTGACCACTTGGCCCAGTTGGAAGAACACAAAATCGGGACAATTGACCTGGTTGCCGTTAACCTGTATCCCTTTAAGGAGACAATTGCCAAGCCTGATGTAACTCTGGAGGATGCCATTGAAAACATTGATATCGGCGGTCCGACCATGGTCAGGGCAGCAGCCAAGAACTGTGAGAGTGTCACTATCATTGTAAATCCGGTAAGATATGCTGAAGTCATTGCGGAACTTAAGGAAAAGGGTGAGGTTTCCCGGGAAAACAGGCTGAAGCTGGCTGCTGAGGCCTTTACCCATACAGCCGATTATGACACCCATATCAGTACATACCTCAACAAACTGGTAAAAGAGAATTAGAGGTGAATCAATTGAAGGTACTTGTGGTAGGCGGCGGAGGCCGTGAACACACACTGGTCTGGAAACTGAAGCAGAGCCCGCGGGTAAAGGAAATCTACTGTGCTCCCGGTAATGCCGGGATTGCCCTTGATGCTGCCTGTGTCGATATCGCAGCAGATGATATTGACGCCCTGCTGAGCTTTGCCCTGGCAGAGGGGATTGACCTGACGGTTGTCGGTCCGGAGGCTGCGCTGACCCTCGGAATAGTGGACAGGTTCCGGGAAAAGGGACTGAAGATATTCGGCCCGGCCCAAAAAGCTGCCGAAATAGAAGGCAGTAAGGTCCTGGCCAAGGAGATTATGTATAAGTATAATATTCCGACAGCCCATTATGCCGATTTTACTGACCCTGACAAGGCCATTGCTTATATCAGGGAAGTTGGAGCCCCAATTGTGGTTAAGGCTGATGGCCTGGCAGCAGGTAAGGGTGTCATTGTGGCCATGGATGAGCAGACCGCTGTCGATGCGGTGAAGAATATTATGGAAGACCGGGCTTTCGGTGATTCCGGAAATCGGGTGGTTATTGAAGAATTTCTGGAGGGTGAGGAAGTCAGTATCCTTGCCTTTACAGACGGGACTGCTGTTGTCCCCATGGTTTCCTCACAAGACCACAAACGCATCTTTGACAATGATGAGGGCCCCAATACCGGCGGCATGGGAGCATATTCCCCGGCTCCGGTGTATACCCGGGATATTGAGCCATTTGTTTATGACCGGGTCCTGGTCCCGACTATTCAGGGGATGAAGGCAGAAGGGCGCACCTATGAAGGGGTTATCTATGCCGGGCTGATAATGACAAAAGGAGGGCCCAAGGTCCTGGAATACAACGCGCGCTTTGGCGACCCCGAAACCCAGGCCGTGCTGGCCAGGCTGGAAACGGACCTGGTGGATATTATCGACGCTGTCCTGGAAAAACGGCTTGCCGGTATTGAAATCAAGTGGTCTGATGATGCTGCTGTGTGTGTTGTCATGGCATCAGGAGGCTATCCGGGGAGCTATGAAAAGGGGAAGGTTATCTCCGGGCTTAACGAGGCAGGAGCGGAAGGGGCTCTTGTATTCCACGCCGGGACTGCTGAAAAGGATGGCCGGATAGTGAATTCCGGCGGCCGGGTGCTGGGAGTCACGGCCCTCGGCAGTACAATTCCCCAGGCGATTGCCAATGTTTACCGGGCAGTGGAGAAAATTACCTGGGACGGGGTACAGTACAGGAAGGATATTGGGCAGAAAGCCATTAAGCACCTGTAGTTCTGCTGGAAAAAAATAATGCCCCAAAACGAGAAAAGCCCCCAAAGGGCTTTTCTCGTATCCTAAAGCTAAGGAGTTATTATGACAGCCAGCATCATTGTCGGCTGTTGTTTTTAACATTTCCCTGTTTCAGACGGTTTATTCATAAATTGCCTTATTTTTTTCTTGTTAAGCCAAGGATTTATATTGATTTGTTTAAAGACCCCATTGTGGTGGGAAAATTAAAAGAGGAATTTCCCTGAAGCACAGAGAATATATACCGACATCAAATGGTCAGTTGTCAAATGGCCATCTATCAAGGAAAGAGGGAGTTGTGTGACCAGCAAATTTAAAGACCCGCTGCTTGACCGCCTTTTTGAGGCAGTGCTTTGCCTGGAAAACTCTGATGAATGTTATCGTTTTTTTGAAGATATCTGTACCGTGGCCGAATTGAAATCCCTGGCCCAGAGGCTGGAAGTAGCCAAAATGCTGGAAGCCAGCCGGACCTATGGCGACATAGCCGAGAAAACTGGCGCCAGTACTGCTACCATAAGCCGGGTGAAAAGATCCCTCAACTATGGGGCTGATGGGTATAAGCTGGTACTTGACCGGCTGAAAAGCTGAATATGCAAGGTGGAGGAACTGCTGGCAGCGGCAGTTCCTTTTGTATTTATTAAGGAAATTACCGTTTTGCAGGGTTATGGATAATTTCCTTAATAATGGGGGTTATAGGGGGTATGCCCCCTATTCTCCGGGGGTAACAGGAGCGAAGCGACGTCATAGGGGGCTGGCCCCCTTTGAACAAGAAAATTGACATCGAAGATAAATTTGACGAAGTCAATTTTCTTGATTGACAGGGTCGGCAGCGTATGTTAATATAGCTTTATTACTTTAACTAGTTAAAGCACGAAAGAAGGAGCTGCTAGATTATGACCAACAATCACCTGAGATTACAGGTTCCTGCCGGGGTGCGCGACCTGCTGCCCGGTGAGGCCCAGCGTAAAAGAAGCCTGGAGAATGCTTTTGAAAAAACCTTCAGGGTTTGGGGTTACCGGGAAGTAATCACACCAACCTTTGAATATTATGATGCCCTCTCCACCGGCAGGGGTGTTGAGGAGGATGCCAGGCTCTACAAGTTTATTGACCGGCAGGGACATATCCTGACCCTGCGTCCGGACATGACCACCCCCATAGCCCGTCTGGTAAGCACCAGGATGCGGGATGAAGCGTTTCCACTAAGGCTTTTTTATATGGCTAACGGGTTCAGCTTTGAAGACCCCCAGGCAGGCCGGCAGCGCGAATTTTACCAGTCAGGAATAGAACTGATTGGGGACAGCAGTCCTTTCGCTGATGCTGAAGCCATCGCCATTGCAGTGGAAACACTGAAGGCTTCTGGTTTGCAGAATTTTAAAGTAAGCATTGGGCATGTGGATATACTTTACGGGATGATGGAAGAACTGCGACTGCCGGAAGCACACAAGGGGAGGATAAAGGCAGCCCTGAGCAATAAAAACTATGTCGGACTGGAAGAGCTTCTTGATGAATTTGAGGTGAGTGAAGCCGAAAAGGAAAAGTTTATGCATGTTATTACCGCAAGGGGTGGTCGGGAGGCAATAACCGGGGCAGGCCGGTTTGCGGAAAACGCCAAAACTGCTGCGGCTCTGGCAGCGTTGGGAAATGTATATGATGCCCTTAGAGCGTATGAGGTGACCTCATATGTTGAAATTGATCTGGGGGTGCTCCGGGGCCTGGACTATTATACCGGGGTAGTTTTTGAAGGGTACTCAGCTTATCTGGGATTCCCTATCCTGGGGGGGGGGAGATATGACCACCTTTTGGGACGGTTCGGATTTGAGTGCACTGCAACCGGCTTTGCCATGGGCATGGAACGCCTGCTGCTGTCCCTGGAAAAGGAAGGAAATGAGATCAGCCCGGCTCCTGATGCTGATTGCCTGATTATATATAACCCCTTACAGGCTGATGCTGCTTTTAAAAAAGCGCGGGAACTGCGGGAGGCGGGGCAGGTTGTTGTAACGCTCCGGTCAGATATGGAAAATCCCTCAGGTCCGGCAGGTTGTGCACTGCCGAGCTCCCAGAGGATACCTGCCAAAGAAGTAATATATATCAATAACAATAAAGGGCTCTAACTGCTTTAACGTCAGAGCCCTTTATAATAACATTGTAAGACAATATTATAATTTAGCTTTTAAAAAAACCCTTTATTGTTGTCATCCAGGATTTTTCCGGTTTCGGCGATAAATCTGCCATGGGACCGGGATTAGGATTCTCAACAGGTACATGGCTGATATCCTTTTGGCATCTGGGACATAACCATGGGTCACCGAGGGTCGTGGAACTAAAGGAAGCGCTGCCGCAGTACGGGCAGACCTTTTTTAACATAAAACGGATCACCTCAAAAGGTAAGTTGAAACTAATATATATTTTTATTATCGGTAAATCTGAAAAAATCTTAATAGTTTTTAGAAAAAGAGGTTTTAGAAAAAAAAGTTTTTAGAAAAAAACATTGTCTTGTTGTTTTCATTGACACTAAATAGAATAGAATGGTATAATTTAACGTATTAGCACTTTAACGTATTAAAGAGGTGTATAAAATGAAGTCTGATCTTGTTTTGGCTGTTCCTAAGGGAACGCTCTATAAACCGACTGTAGCGTTACTTAAAGAGGCCGGTTTCAGTTGTAGTGATATGGAGACAGATACCAGAAAACTGCTGTTCACAGATGAGGAACAAAAGGTTAAGTATATTGTCTGTCGGCCTACTGATATCCCCACCTTTGTAGAGTATGGCGCGGCGGATCTGGGTTTTGTAGGTAAGGATACTATTGTGGAACAGAAAAAAGAGGTTTTTGAATTACTTGACTTAAAGTACGGTTTCTGCCGCTTTGTTGTGGCAATGCCCGAAGAAGCCGCCTTGGAGAAAGACTGGGATCAGCTAAATCATGTGAGAGTTGCCACCAAGTTTCCCAGGGTTGCGGAGGAATTTTTTATGAGCAGGGGCAAACAGATGGAAATAATCAAGCTTCACGGTAATATTGAACTTGCGCCTATGGTGGGTCTGTCTGACCTGATTGTGGATATTGTTTCCACAGGGAGGACACTTAGAGACAACAAGCTGGTGGAAGTGGCCCGGATTTTTAATTCCACTACCAGGCTGATTGCCAACAGGGTCAGTCACAGGATGCTAAACAGCAGGATTAACCCTATCGTCAGGAAGATAAGGGAAATAGTTGAAAACGGGGGGATGCCTGAATGATAAGGATATTGGAATCCGGAGATACCGCTATTGCTAATGTTATCAAGAAAGAATTTCCTGACCAGGCGGTTTATGAGGAACGGGTCAGGGAAATTCTGCAGAATGTCAGGGAACGCGGTGACGAGGCCCTTATTGAATACACAGCCAGGTTTGACCGGGCTCAGCTTGCCCCAGAAACCCTGAGGGTTTCTACTGCGGAAATAGAAGAGGCATATAAAGAAACAGATGATGAATTTCTGACTGCTATCCGGAGGGCCAGGGATAATATTGCGGTTTATCACCGCAAACAGCTGCATACATCATGGATGGAAACCAGTGAGGACGGCACCATCCTCGGTCAGCTGATCAGGCCGGTGGAGCGGGCCGGTATCTATGTCCCGGGAGGTACGGCCAACTATCCGTCTTCGGTGTTAATGAATGCGGTACCGGCCGGTGTTGCCGGGGTCCGTGAGATAGTAATGGTGGCCCCGCCGGGAAGTGATGGGAGGCTGCAGGCTTCTACCCTGGTAGCTGCCGCTGAGGCCGGAGTTACGGAAATCTATAAGCTGGGAGGAGCCCAGGCAGTGGCGGCTTTGGCTTATGGTACCGCAACTGTAAAGCCTGTTGATCTGATCACCGGACCGGGTAATATATATGTTACTCTGGCCAAAAAAATGGTATATGGTGTGGTTAATATAGATATGCTGGCCGGACCCAGTGAGATACTGGTGATTGCCGATGATACCGCAGACCCGGTTTATGTGGCGGCTGACCTGCTGTCCCAGGCCGAGCATGATGTACTGGCTTCGGCAGTGCTGTTAACTCCCTCCAGAGTCTTGGCCGAAGCTGTCAGGGAAGAAATTCGCCGGCAGGTCGGTTACCTCTCCCGGAAGGAAATCATGACCGCATCTTTAAGGGACTACAGCGCCATCATTGTGACCAGGGACCTGGCGGAGGCAGTGGAACTGGCAAACAGTTATGCCCCCGAACACCTGGAGCTGGCTGTGGCAGCGCCCTTTGACATGCTGGGGAAAATCAGGAATGCCGGTTCCATCTTTATGGGGCATTATACCCCGGAGCCGGTGGGAGATTATTTTGCCGGACCCAACCATGTGCTGCCAACCGGCGGAACGGCAAGGTTTTATTCTCCGTTGAATGTGGATACCTTTATGAAAAAATCCGGCCTGATTGCATATTCTCCGGACAGACTGAAGAAGCACGGCGCTGATATCATCAAACTGGCTGAGACAGAAGGCTTGGATGCCCATGCCAACTCTGTCCGGGTCAGGCTGGGAAAGTGAGGGCAGATACTATGCAAATCAGAGATATGGTAAGGGAAGACATCCGGAACCTGGTGCCCTATGAGCCCCATCCATATGCGGATGTGATTAAACTTGATGCCAACGAAAATCCTCATGCCTTTCCTGCTCCGGTAATTAAAGATATTTTCGAAACCCTTACCGGTGATGTTTTCACCAGGTATCCGGACCCCCTTGGTGAGGAATTAAGGGGTGAGATCGGGAAAATGACAGGGGCTGCCCCGGAAAACATTATCCTGGGGAACGGGTCTGATGAGCTTATCCAACTGCTGCTGCAGACCTTTGGCGGACCGGGCAGGCGGGTGGTCATTCCGGTCCCTACATTTGCAATGTACAAAATCCATGGACAGATTACCGGGACTGAGCCTGTAGAGATTCCCCGGAACAGCGATTTTTCTCTTGATGAGGAGAGATTAATTGCTGAAATGCAGGTTTCGGGCGCTACCACGACCTTTATTGCCACACCCAATAATCCGACAGGCACCATAGCGCCGGTGGAACAGGTGCGCCGGCTTCTGGAGCGGGTGGATTCCCTGGTGATAATTGATGAGGCATATATTGATTTTGGAGGCCAGACCTGCCTGCCCCTGATTCGGGAATACCCGAACCTGGTGGTGCTGCGGACCTTTTCCAAGGTTGCCCTGGCAGGGCTGCGGCTCGGTTATCTGACGGCAGATGCCGCTGTCGTCAGGGAACTGCTGAAGGTAAAGCAGCCATACAATGTTAATGGATTTTCTCAGGCGGCGGCCCGGGCAGTGCTCAAAAACTGGCAGTATTTCCGGGAACAAATTGCGGAAATAGTTGCGGAACGGGTAAGACTGGAGGCTGAATTGGGAAAAATAAAGGGAATTGAAGTGTTCCCTTCAAAAGCAAACTTTGTTCTCTTCAGGGTTCCGGTCCCGGCGGCTGAACTTCACCGGGGGCTGTTGGAAAACGGTGTCCTGGTCAGGAAAAACCCCGGCCGCACTCACGGGTTGGAGCAGTGCCTGCGGGCAACAGTCGGCACCAGGCAGGAAAATGACTTTTTTCTGGAGAAACTAACTAAATTAATTCCCATTTCATGAAACGGAGTGATTTGAAGTGGCTAAGGCACGGAAAAGCAAGGTATCCAGGACGACAACAGAGACAGATATTAATATCTCGCTGAACCTGGATGGTAAAGGAAGCTACAAACTGGATACAGGGGTCCCTTTTCTGGACCATATGCTGGCATTATGGTCCAGACACGGTATGTTTGACCTGGATGTAGAAGCCCAGGGAGATACCGGGATTGATGACCACCATACTGTGGAGGATATCGGCATCTGCCTTGGACAGGCAATTTCTCAGGCCTTGGGAGATAAGGCGGGAATCAGGCGTTACGGAACTGCTTTTGCGCCCATGGATGAGTCTCTGGCCATGGTAGTTATTGATATCAGCGGCAGGGCCTTTACCTCTGTTGATATACCTATGCCGGCTCAGAAGGTAGGGGACTTCGATACCGAGCTGGTGGAGGAATTCTTACGGGCTCTGGCCACTAATGCGGAGATTACTCTCCATGTCAGGCTGCTTCAGGGAAAGAACACTCACCACATAATCGAGGCTGTTTTCAAGGCGCTGGGCAGGGCTATCAATGAAGCTGTTTCCATTGATGTGCGTATTGAGGGAATTATGTCTACAAAAGGGCAGCTATAAGCATTGAGCGGCTGAGAGACAGGCAGTATGGGGCGGGAGGCATGAGAGCCGGCCCAGGTTGGCAGCATGAAAAATCGGAGGATAGACAATTATTATGATAGCTATAATTGATTATGGGATGGGGAATCTGCGGAGTGTGCAGAAAGGTTTTGAACACGTAGGGTTTGATGCCCTGGTAACATCAGACCCTGAAGAAGTCAGAAAAGCCGCTAAGGTCGTATTGCCGGGAGTCGGGGCCTTTGGTGATGCCATGGCGAACCTGAGGAATGCCAGAATGACCGAAGTAATTACCGATGCTGTGAAAGACGGGAAACCCTTTCTAGGGATCTGCCTGGGCCTGCAACTGATGTTTGATTCCAGTGAAGAATTTGGCTTTCATGAGGGCCTGAAAATCTTCCCCGGCAGAGTCAGGATGCTTCCTCCGGGGCTGAAAATTCCCCATATGGGATGGAACCAGATAGAGATCCGGCAGGAGGTTCCCCTGCTTAAAGATATTCCTGAAGGGGCGTCCTTCTATTTTGTGCATTCTTTTTATGCGGAACCCAGTGACCCTGGGATTATCACAACAGTGACAGACTATGGAATAAAATTTACATCCATAGCCGGGAAGGACAATGTTTTTGGCATCCAGTTCCACCCGGAGAAAAGCAGTTCACTGGGGCTGCAGATTCTAAAGAATTTCGGGGAGATGAGATAATGCTGGTTATACCTGCAATCGACCTGCGCAACGGAAAATGTGTCCGGCTTGTGGAGGGGAAAATAGAGAATGAAACCATCTATTCAGATGACCCGGCAGAAATGGCGCGTAAATGGGAAGGGCTTGGGGGGCAGTTCCTGCACCTGGTTGACCTGGATGGCGCTTTTGCCGGGAAACCGCAAAACGATGAGGCTGTCAGGAGCATTGTTGGCGCTGTCTCCATCCCTGCAGAGCTGGGTGGCGGAATCAGGGATATAGAAACCATTGCGTACTACCTGGACATGGGTGTGAGCAGGGTTATCCTGGGGACAGTGGCGATATCCAATCCAAAGCTTGTCGCCGATGCGGTCGGGAAGTTCGGGGCAGAGCGGATTGTGCTGGGGATTGATGCCCGGGACGGGATGGTGGCCATTCACGGCTGGGACTCCACAGTTACCAAAACAGCAGTTGAGCTGGCTTTGGAAATGAAGCAGTTAGGGGTCGAAAGGGTTATTTATACTGATATCAAGCGGGATGGGACCCTCAAGGGACCCAATATCGAGAGCACCAGGGAAATTGCTGTGGAAACAGGTCTTAAGATAATAGCTTCCGGAGGTATCGCCGGGCCAGAAGATATCAGAGCGGTAAAAGAGTTGGAGTCGGCGGGGGTGGAAGCGGTTATTACCGGAAAAGCCCTTTATGATGGCAGGCTGGATCTGGAGGAAGCCCTAAGGATTAGCGGGGGACAGGAAAGATAGGAGAGATAGGAGATGCTGGCAAAAAGAATCATACCGTGTCTTGATGTAACCGGGGGCAGGGTGGTTAAAGGGACAAACTTCGTAGACCTGAGGGATGCCGGTGATCCGGTGGAGCTGGCGGCCTTTTATGACCGGGAAGGCGCAGATGAGCTGGTCTTTCTGGATATCACCGCTTCCTCGGACGGTCGGGAGACAATGCTTGATGTGGTCAGGAGAACTGCTGAGGAGGTCTTTATCCCGTTTACTGTTGGCGGGGGGATCAGGAAGGTTGAAGATATGAGGATAATGCTGGCTGCAGGAGCGGATAAGGTTTCGGTGAATACTTCTGCGGTGCAGAACCCGGGCCTGATAGCAGAGGGCGCCAATAAGTTCGGGTCCCAGTGTATCGTCCTGGCAGTTGATGCTAAAAGGACCGGCGCTCCGGGGAAATGGGAAGTATATATCCACGGCGGGAGGACCCCAACCGGGATAGACGCCATGGAATGGATTAAAAAGGCCGAAGAGCTCGGCGCCGGTGAAATACTCCTCACCAGCATGGATGGGGACGGGACCAAGGACGGTTATGATATCGAACTCACCAGGACGGTAGCGGAACTGGTTAATATACCTGTTATCGCCTCAGGCGGAGTAGGCAATCTGGAACACATCAGTGAAGGACTTGTCGAGGGAAAGGCCGATGCCGCCCTGGCAGCCTCCATATTTCATTTTGGAGAATATTCCATCAGTGAGACAAAGCAGTATTTGAGGGCAAAAGGGGTGGTGGTCAGATAATGGATTTTGAGATGAATTTACTTAAATTTGATGCACACGGGCTGATTCCGGCCATTATTCAGGATGTGAATACAGATGAGGTTTTGATGATGGCTTATATGAACAAGGAGTCTCTGCAGAAGACCCTCGAAACCGGGCGGACCTGGTTCTGGAGCAGAAGCAGGAAGGAACTGTGGAATAAGGGGGCTACCTCCGGTCATTACCAGGAGGTAAGGACCATAAGTTATGACTGTGACGCTGACAGTCTGCTGGTCAAGGCTGTGCAAACAGGGGCAGCATGTCATACCGGTGAACGCACCTGTTTTCATAACCCTGTTTTGGAGGCTGCAGCCGAAGACTCCGCTTCAGCTGGCATACTCAATGAGGTTTATGAGGTGATAATGAGCCGCAAGAGGGAGATGCCGGAAGGCTCATATACCACTTACCTGTTTACCAAGGGAATTGATAAGATCTGTAAGAAGGTAGGGGAAGAAGCCGCGGAAGTGATTATCGGAGCCAAAAACAGGAACAGGGAAGAGGTCATCTATGAGGTGGGGGACTTGATTTACCACCTGTTGGTCCTGCTCGGTGAACAGGGGATAGAGCCAAGCGAAGTTTACCGGGAACTGGCCGGGAGAAGATAACGCTGTAGTTGCAGCCGCCGGCAGCCAATAATCAAGGCAGCTTAGCTGATATTTCGAAAAAATTACATTATTTCTTCACATTTTGGTCATAATTTTGGTTTATCCTATAGATGGAGGTGAAGAAAAATGATGTATGGCTGGGGTGCCGGAGCCGGTTATGGTATGAGTATATGGATGTTGATAAGCTGGATAATAATGGCGGTTGTGATAATTTTTGCTCTGTATGGGCTTATTGCAATAATCAGAAAATCTGAAACAGGGCGCTTTACGAATAAATCTTTAGAGCCAATAGAGTATCTCAAGGAAAGGCTTGCCAAAGGCGAAATTTCTCACGAGGAGTACCAGAAAATTAAAGAAGAACTGCTAAAATAAAAACTGATTAAGTAGATGAGACCTTCCCGGAACGGAAGGTCTTAACCTTTTTCTGCAGGGGAAAGCTCGGCAATATATGGGAGATTACGATATTTTTCTTCATAATCCAGGCCGTAGCCAACCGCGAATGCATCAGGCTGAATAAATCCCTGGTAGTCAACCGGAATGTTCAGGAGACGTTCCGCGGGATTGTCAAGAAGGGTGCAGATCTTTAAACTGGCCGGTTTGCTGGATTCCAGGTACTGACAGATATAACCGAGGGTCAATCCGGTACCGATGACATCCTCTACCATCAGGACATGCCGTCCGGTTATCGAAATGTCCAGGTCCTTGGTGATGCGCACAATACCTGTTTCACTGGTTACACCGGGGTAAAGACCGATGGCAAGGAAGTCAATACTGAGTGGAATGGTAAGTTGTCTGGTGAGGTCAGCAACAAAATATAATGACCCTTTAAGGACACTGACAATAACCGTATCCCTGTCCCGGTAGTCGGAGCTGATCTGCCGGCCCATTTCGGCAACTCTTTGTTTGATGGTTTCTTCACTGAACAGTATTTTTCCTATTTCGGGTTCCTTCATTCTCCCTTGGTTCCTCCTTTATGCATTGTATTTCTATTTTGAAGCCGCGCTGCATCTGCTTCGCGAAGGGCGGGTTCACCTTCGCGCAGTCCGAATCTTTTCAGAAGTGAGTAGAAATCATTCTTAAATACAATATTTATGTTAGTTCCCGGGTATAGTTCCTTGAGGAGCCGCATCTTTTTCTTTTTTTCGGTGACATACTTTTGGTCCATAGTAGTAAGCTCGATATATGTGTCAAAGCGGGGCAGGTAAAAATCCGGAGCAAAGGCTTTGGTGATATTGCCTTCGGCATCCCATTCAATGGGAAAAGTCCGGGGTTCATACTCCCAGGCGATATTATACATATCAAGAATTTTGGAAAACTCTTCTTCAGAAGGATGCCTGAAGGCAGAAGGCTTCCCCGCTTCTTCAGTACCCTCAGGGCTGCCGGTGGAGACGGCAGCGGTCATTTTGACCTCAGCCAGATATGCCAGGAGAGATACACATTCCCTAATCCCCAGATAATCGGTATTCAGGGTAAGGTGATAAAGTCCGGGGTCTGCCCAGTCTTTCTCATATACTGTGTTGATAAACCTTCTGCGTTTCCGGTCGCTTAACTCAAGAAACCTTTTTGCATCTTGTTTTTCCAGTCCGTGAGTCTGCATCACTCTGCTTAGCCGGACAGCATCAGAGGCGGTTATCCTAATATGCAGGGCGGCAGGATCGCCGGCAAATATTACCTGGGAGCCTAAACCCTGTATTATTACGGATTGTTTGGTCACCACTTCCCTGAGCCTGGTCTCTATATATTCGGCAAAGCTTACTCCGGCATCAGACCGTTTCAGAAAGAAGCGGGGACTCTCTGCCAGCATACGCATTTCATGGTCATCAGCTATTTCGGGCAGCCAGTGATTCATAATAAAATCGTGGGTGATTACCTCAAAGCCAAGGCGTTTGGCAAGCATTTGGATAATTTCATAGCCCAGGCTTCCGGCCTGTCTGGAAAAGGTAATAAAAAACATATCCTCACTCCGTCATCAGCATTCTAAGTTATTTAGTAATATTATACCAGAAATTAATCAAATAACTAAATCAACATTGCCACGGCAAAGATTTTTCAGTTAAAATAAAAATGAATGCAACAGGTAGATATAGGAAGGTAGAACGAAGCTTGGCTGGTGCAAACCAATAATTTGAGTCTTTTTGAGCTTTGACTGTTGGCTGCCGGTTTAGTAGAATTGAATCAAGCTCCAAGGAATTCCTAAGATGGAATGCCTGAAAGGCCGGACCACAGAAGCGGAAAATACCGACACAATCAGTGAAACCGGTGAAATTAAATTCACTATATCGGAAGAGATTTAGCGAACCACTACTATAACAGAACTAACGGCATCGTATCATCTAAGGGTAAACTCATTCAGGGTTTTCAAGAAGGTGATAAGGTGATGGGAGGGTTGTTGTGGGAGGGAAGTAGCTGGATAGACGGATGATGAAGGGGTCACAAAAAGTTGGTAACAGGAAGTGGAAGTGGAATGGTATAGACAGGTGGGAAATCGATAAAGGTTCGTTGGAGCCTTTATTTTTTTATCCAGGAAAAGATATATGTTGTGAAAAGTAAGTCAATCAAGCTAAAAGCGGTTGGCTTATTATTTTTGCCAGCTCATTCATAGATGGGTATAATTAACTTCTATACCGGTATAAGCAAATTGAGGCAGGAAAAAAGAGACATATGACAAATAACATTATAAAGAGAAAAAAGTGGATAAATGGTTGATAAAAAGGGAAATAGAAGTAAAATTTAGCCAGGGAATGTGAAATGTTTAACAAACACTTAAGGAATGTGAAACCAATGAATAAACCAGTGCAAATTAACAAAAATATAAGGCATGGTTTTAATTTATGGAGCGGCAGTGCGGGAACAGCCTTGGAAGGACTGAATGTTTTACTCAATAGGCGGGACACCGGTACCGGAGGCCATTCCCTGAGGGTACTCAGATATACGGAGGCGATTGCCGAAGAACTTGGGATACAGGGACCGGAGCTCGAAGCTTTACGAATTGGGGCGCTGCTCCACGATATCGGGAAAATAGCAATACCTGATTCAATCTTACTAAAACCAGGTAGTTTAAACAGGGGTGAATGGGTGATTATGAAAACACATCCCCGTTTGGGGGCAGATTTGATATCGGTGGTTAAGTCACTGCAGCCAGCCATCCCAATTGTGCTGCACCATCATGAGTGGTACAATGGTTCGGGTTATCCCGATGGCCTGATGGGAGAAGAAATTCCTCTGGGAGCAAGAATTTTTGCAGTTGCAGATGCCTTTGATGCCATGACCAGCGTCAGGCCTTACAGAAGCGCTATGGACGTTGAAAGCGCTATCAAGGAGTTGAAGGCAGGCAGCGGAACTCAATTCTGCCCGGCGTGTTTAAAGGCGTTTTTGAATTTGGAACATAAGAACCTGATTAACATATATGCTGAATGCAAGAAGGAAGCTGAACCTATACAGCTTTACGGTGTCCAAAACTATATTGACCTTTAGCCCGCTGCCGGGCTTTTTTTATTACACCGATATGGGTATGCTATAATTAGGTGATAGTATTTAAAATTTTTTTACCGGACAGTGTAAAAAAGGAGTTATGTTGTGACAACTGTGTTACTCTTTCTAACCGGGCTGCTTGCCGGAGGCTTCGGCGCCCTCCTGGGACTTGGGGGAGGTGTCATCGTTATCCCTGTCCTGACTATTCTGTTTGGGCTGCCAATCCATACTGCCATTGGAGTCAGCCTTGTCGGGGTTATAGCTACCTCTACCGGAGCTGCAATAGTCTATGTCCGTGAAGGGAAAGCCAATATTAAGCTGGGGATGACCCTGGAACTGGGCACAACTGTCGGCGCAGTGGCCGGTGCGGTTGTGGCCGGGTTTGTCAGTGCCAGGGTATTATATTTTCTTTTCGCCGGGATGGTAGTCTATAATGCATATACAATGTATGGCAGGGAAGATAAAGAAGGCAGCCGGGAAGAAGATGCCGCGGCGGAAGATGATAAGATGACTGTAAACAAGGAAGGGTGCGGATATACGGTAAAGAATATTCCCCTTGGAATTTCGCTGTCGTCACTGGCAGGAGTTATGTCCGGCCTTTTGGGGGTTGGAGGGGGATTGATAAAAATACCGGTGATGTATTTATTAATGGGTGTTCCCCTTAAAGCGGCCGCTGCCACCAGTAACTTTATGATTGGGGTTACTGCCAGCGCCAGTGCATTTATTTATTACCTGAACGGAAACATAGATGCAGTGGCGGCAGTTCCGGTAGCTCTGGGAGTGTTCGGCGGGGCCGCTATAGGGACTCGGGTGAATGAGCGGATTTCCACGCGGGCTCTGAAAAAAGTATTTGTATTTGTGTTTATCTATATTGCGGTTCAGATGCTTATTAAGGGTTTCGGGGGGTAGCCGTGATTCAGAAGAGTAATGATATCAACCGAATACTGGCGATGCTGCTGCGCTCCGGTTCGATTATAAGTGTGGTCCTGATGGCCGCCGGACTGGCGTTTGCATTGGCAGCGGACGGAGGCCTGGAGGGACAGCGGGCAGCAGGTCAGGGCTTTTCGGAGGTAATTGCCGGGGTAATGGCATTGAATCCCATGGCGATAATGACCCTTGGCATCCTAGTCCTGTTATTTACACCGTTTCTCAGGGTAATTGCAGCGTTCTTTTCGTTTCTCCTGATTGAAAAAGATATTAATTATAGTCTGATTTCCTTGGGGGTACTGCTGATTATGATACTTAGTCTGCTGGTCCCCGGGCTGCACTAGATGGTTTGAAGGGAGCTGGTTCGCGAGAACCTCTCTTTTTTTTTGTAACTCTTCCGGGGAATAAAACAAAGTGAGCTGTCCCCCTAAAAATAGACACATTTTACTCGTATATTCTCACTAATTCGCAATGTTACAGTTTGTTTCGCAGTTATCCTTGGGGCCCTGCCCAGGGCCCTACCCCAAACCCCGTCCTCGCCGGAGGGCAAGCGGTCTGTTGTCAGACCGCTAAACAATAGGATTGGGGATTCAGGGCGAATCAAGGGTCAAGATAAACTCGCTCCGCAAGCCCTTGATTCGCGCCAAATGGTCATTTGCTCTTTAACAGGGGACCTGGGCTCAACGTTTTTGGAAGCATGATTATGCAGCACAGTGTAACAGCAACTTTTCCCTATAATATGCCTCGGGGGTTCTATAGTCATAGCTGGCATGTAGTCTTTTTCTATTGTAGAAAATCATTATGTATTCAAAAATCTTGGATTTCGCTTCAGCCCTTGTTCTAAATTTTTGGTCATTAAGCCATTCTTGCTTCATTTTCCCCCAGAAAGATTCCATCGGCGCATTATCCCAGCAGTTGCCTTTTCGAGACATACTGCAGATGTAGCCATATTTCGTCAATTGCTCTCGGTAGGCATATGAGCAGTATTGCGACCCTCTGTCAGAATGTAGAATTGCCTTTTGAGGTCTGCCAGAGGTCTTATAAGCATCATGGAGGGCATCTATTACCAATTGTTTTGTCATTCTGTCTGACATTGATAAACCGACAATTTTACCTCCACACAAATCCATTATTGCGGCCACATACAGCCATCCTTCATCCGTGTGGACATAGGTTATATCGGAGACTAGCTTTTTATTTGGTTTTTCAGTCCCAAAATCTCGGTTCAATAAATTCTCTGCCACCGGAAGATTGTGATTAGAGTCAGTGGTAGCCTTGTATTTCTTCTTCACCTTTGACTTTATCCCATTCCTGCGCATGATCCGCTCTATTCGTTTATGATTAATTCTTTGAAGTTTACAGTAGCGTTCTTCGGCATCTTTTGCTTCTAAGGACTTTCTGACCTTGATGCTTCCATAGGTATTATTATCCATGCTTATGCACGAAAAATCATGCATCCCCTGAGCTAAAAGGTAGTCCATGAAATAGCCGGATTGTTTGGTATAGTGCACTACTGTAGATTTTGAATAATCCTTTGTTGAGACACAGTAATCCTCAAACCGTTTGCTTGTCTCAATGAAATATGGATTAGTCAGCAGTTTCCGGTGTTTCAGGTATCTCCGTAAAACCGCATGGTGGAGCTGGAAGTCGCCAACCATCAGTATGACACGGAGTTCTTGGGTTTGTGCCTGGTTCAGTGTTCGCGAGAAATCATCCTGCGTAATGCCGAAGTATTCCTGTACGAAATCAATGCCAAGCTGTTCAGTGTAGTACTCCTGTCCTTTCTTGTCCGCAAAGTCTTTAAGCTTCCGCCAGCGATTGCGATAAAAGGTCATGCTGCCTTTTGTGTAACCGAGGCGGAGTAGTTCCTGTTCCAAATCCTGGAGCAGTTTGTGAAGCTTCTGTGGTTTCATAAGCAGTACCTCCTGATAGATATTTGAGAAAAATCTCAAATCTATTATCGGAGACTATGCAAAGTAATTCAACTGGAAATGCCCAAATATCAACGTTTTTTGCATACCTCTTTGCATAGTTACTTGCTTTGCATAGGGCGGTGTCATTAGTCCAGTACTGGCGAACTTGTTCTTACACTATGCCTTTGACCGGTGGATGGTGGACAAAAATCCCCAAAATCCTTGGGCCAGATATGCTGACGATGGAGTGGTCCACTGCCGGACAAAGGAAGAGGCTGAAGCTCTCTTGGAAAGGCTTAAGGCGAGGATGCTAGAGTGCAAATTGGAAATTCATCCGGACAAAACGAGAATTGTGTACTGTAAGGATGAGAGAAGAAAGAGGGAACATGAGCACACATCATTCACCTTTCTGGGGTACGAGTTCAGGCCAAGGGTAGTAAGGAGCAGGAATGGGAGGTGTTTCATAAGCTTCCAACGGCAGTCAGCCCACAGGCAAGGAAGAGTTTTCGCGAATCAATACGGGAAATACGGAGACAGTCACTTGGAGCAACTCTTGACGAAGTTGCACGGAGAATGAATCCGGTAATCCGGGGATGGGCGAATTATTTTGGCAGCTTTTGCTTCAGTATGATGAAGAAAGAACTTTGGCAATTGAATCTCGCATTAGCCAGGTGGGCAATGAGAACGCGTAAGAGATTACGGCGTAAGCCAGCAAAGGCGCTGGACTGGCTGGGTTTTTGTGCTAAGACAAGACCGGGTCTATTTGCTACTGGGAAATGGGCTGTAGGCCTACGGTATGATAACAAGAGCCGGATGAGGGGAGCACGTCCGGTTCCGTGAGCAGGCAGGGGTGAAACTCCCCTGCTTGACTCGACCTCGTCCGATTATCGTGGCGCCGGTTTCCCGAGGGCACGGCGACGTCATGGCTCGCGCAGAATGCTCGCGACGTCGCCTATCAGCCGGGTTCCCGGCTGATGCCCAAATGCCCACTGCGTGGGCACTTCGGGAACCCGGCGCCACGTAGTATGAAAATACCTGTTTGCCTCTACGCACAGGCTTTGTACTAAAAAAAGCAACAAAAAACCAGCCCCAAAACAGCCTTATTTGAGGTAAATTATGGTATATTTATGTAATCATCCTAAATTACTGCCTTTTCAACCTTATAGCCCAATGATTTAAGCTTAGAAATCATTTTTTGTTCTTCGGACTTGGAAATACGTGTTTTAGCAGGAGGTTCTCTATAAGCTTCTTGCTTTTGAATAATATGGTATATGGCTGTAAGCATGGTCCGTGAAATGGCGACAATGGCTTTGTTATGACCCCTGCGGGCCTTGATAGAGTTGAACTTGTTGGTAATCCAGGTTCCGGTTTCTTTTACTGCAGCATTTGCGCACTGCACAAGCATTGATTTAAGGTAGGAATTGCCTGGTTTGGAGCGTACACGTCTATTCTTACCGGCGGTGCGGTTGTTTTGTGGTGAGACGCCGCCCCAGGAACACAAGTGCATGGCAGAGTAGAATTTGGACATGTCAGTGCCTATTTCTGCGATGATAGCAATTGCTGCAGTTTTTTTAATACCCGGCACAGAACAAAGAAGGTCAATAATCTTTTGATAAGGCTTAACTTTTTCGTCAATCAAGGCTTCAATTTTGGTAATTTTCTCGCTGAGATTAAAAAAGTTGTCCAGGGCAATTCTTATTTTATTAGCTTGAGTTTCAGTGAGTTCTCCCCTTAAAGCTTCCATAAGTTCAGGAATTTTGCTGCGTAACTTCCCAAGGACAATTAACTGAAGTAAATCTTCAGTAATTTCCTCTTTGGCGAGAAGGGCAAATATAATATTCATGCCTGATTTGCCAAAGGTATCGGTAGCAACTGATGAGATCATTATATTGGACACAATGAGAGAATTTTGCACCCTGTTTTTTTCAGCGGAGCGCATTTTAATAAGTTTAGTCCTGTACCTGGTCAGTTCACGTAACTCCCTAATATCTCTGGGGGGAATGAAGCTGGGGTCAACAAGTCCAATTCTGTGTAATTCGGAAAGCCATTTTGCATCGCGGACATCAGTCTTTTTTCCGGGAAAAGTTTTGGTTCGTCTGGGATTAGCGAGAGTAATGTCAAAATGATCTTCAAACAGGTTAAAAACAGGAATCCAGTACTTACCAGTACTTTCTAAGGTGATGTCCAAGCAGTTGCTCTGCAGGAGCCATTCACGGGCAGACAGTATACCTGCCTGCACAGTTGAAAAAGTCTTGGCCCGGACAGAGTATGTGCCGTTAGCTTTAGTCTCATTCAATGCTATTGTGAAGGACTTTTTGTGAATATCGATACCGGCACAAATGGGATGAATAACCTTCAAGGCCTGACCTCCTTTGAAATATTTTGCAGGCAGCCAAAAAACAACCTGTCACACTTGAAAGTGTAGTATACGTCCTCAGAGGGAACAATTATTTATCTATTCAGGTTGTCGTCACATGGTTAGGCTCGGGTTTATCCCAGGATTGGATTCACCAATCGGTACCTCGTGCTCTTAATGCTGTCTGTAATATCATGATAATGGAAGAAAGAGACCTGTGAAAGAGGGAATAGTGACCTTGTTTTCATATGTTATTTATGCCGCAAAGCTTACAGCGGCGCGGCATGGGGATGGTTAGGCGAAATTCACCTTTGCCAGATTTTTAGTCATTTTTTAGGTTAAGGAAATTATTGTTGATTTCGACGGTTCTTTTTAGCCATAGAGAGAAAATCACCCCTTTTAATCTGGAATATCACACAGATTAACAAAAGGGGTGAACTTAATTATTAACTTAATTATTATAAGAATGATTTATTGCTCGCCTGGATAGAGTTTCTTAAATTCCATAACTTTATCCTTGGTAACATTTATAAGATTAGCATCTAGAATAGTTACCTCGGTTTTTTCAACTGTATCTATGACAAATGAATTCCATAGTTCTTTAGCTTTTTCGGAGTCAATTGTTTCAGAAACAATATCATTTTTTAATTTTCCAATCATTAAAGATTTTTGATACTTATCAGGCACATATTGCTCCCAATAAAAATCGGAGCCCAATGAGGAAATAAATTCTTCAATATCTTCACTAGGTTTACCGTCTGAATTTTTTACTGCTTCATCGAATGCCTTGCGTTTTTCTTTGGCGTATTGTTTAGCTTCATTGATAGAAACTTTTAAACCTTTTTTTTCAGCTTCATCTACCAAACTATATGTGGTGAGGAAATATGATAGGGTTCTAATATCTTCACCAGCATCCAGTTTACTATTTATCTCAGCTAATATACTTGTTTTTCTATCACTGTCCGGCATTGCCTCAATTTTTGTTTTTTCGCTACGTAAATTTTCTGTAACATCTTGTTGAAATTTTTTTGCAACCATATATTCGGATCGAGTAATTCGATTATCGTTTATTATTAAGACAACATCTTCACTTCCCTGAATATTTTTCGAATTCTTGACGTAATCAGCAAGTTCTTTACTTTTGGTGAGAGAATAAGCCGTGCCAGCAATAATCAAAGTTAGAATTGCTACAGTAACAAAAATACTAATTCTCCTCATCTTTTTACTACCTCCTTTTTAGTATATTATATTTATATTAAAACGTATAATATGATGTCCTGGTTATGGTTGCTATTTTACCATAGTCTCCTTCACTGATATATACCCACCAGTACCATTTGAACCTACTACAACTAGTTAGGTAATTAGTGTAAAATGTTTTGTCATTTTTATAACCTGGAAAATAGGTATCTCCTGACGGAATAATTATGGGACTTGGTGTATACCACTCCCAAAAATTAATTATTCCTGCGTTAGTCCAAGTAGTGGATGATGTACTGGTTCTAGTTTGATAGGTAGTATTATTAGCCATATCTTGACTAAAATGCAAATTAAATGCTTTCGTGTTATTTAAAGTTCCTTCATTCGAATGTTTTGATATGACTCGTTTTTTTGTAGTGGTATTGGTAGTCCAATATTCATAACAATAATAATCATAGGATGGATTAAAAGTAGCTCCATCTGAAGTGGTAAACCAATATGGATAAGTTCCACTATAAGTTTTATAACTGGCAAATGCTGTAGTTGCAGTCGTGAGTAGTAACATTATTGATGTCATGATAACTAATATGCGTTTGTGATGCAACATATTTCTCCTCCTTGTAAAAGTTATAAAATAAAAAACCAACCAACCCTCCCTTCCAGTAATATACATTTATAATTCCATAAAAAAACATAAATACCTTCTAGAGGAAGCGCGAAAATATATAATATTTAATGGTAAATAAAATTGTTGTAAGTGACGGTGAACATCACCTAACATTTTAGCCGTGTTTCCGCAGTTGAGCATGCAAAAACACCGGCTAAGCACTGGCCCTACCGGCGTTAAGTCA
>NZ_JAHHUL010000025.1 GCF_019008365.1 Phosphitispora fastidiosa
CTGGATGTGATTTCGATTGGACCACTAACGGCGACACTTCCACTGATACCGGCTGTTACTGCTCCACTTATCCCAATTGCGCTGCTGGATGTGATTTCGATTGGACCACTAACAGCGACACTTCCACTGATATCTATAGAACCGCTGACCCCAACAATACCTGACGTGCTCATTACACCACTTGTACTGGTCAGCAGTGGTTGAACATCACCTGCACTATCAGTGCCATATATCTTTATCTTTGCCTGTTCAGGATTATCCTGAAAAATTTTATAGTTAGGCATTCTTTTTATCTCCTTTCCTCAAAAAATAAAAAGCTCGGATATCTGGGCCTACGCTATACTATGAAATAAGTTTACACATTGTCACAATTTTAGTTATGTAAAATTCTGTCCTTTCATTTTAGTTCGCATTTCTGCCCATGAACTCCATTGTAACTAACTGGACGCATCTCGCCACCACAGGCTTCACAACTGAATCTTGGTGGCACTGTCGGGCATGGGCTAATTTCATACTTTCCTATGCGTCTAGAAAAGCGCCCATGCTTGGGTGCACTACAAAAAGGGGCACTCCGTTAAATCAGAGCGCCCCTAGGCTGATGACAAAGCAGCATTAGCCGCTGCTTTCACGAGCGGCCTTGGAATATGGTTTAGTCAGGTTATTTTTGACGGCATAGGCAGCAGCTTCTGCCCTGTTGCTGAAATTTAGCTTGCTAAGAATACCACTGACATAGTTTTTAATGGTATTGTTGCTTAACATCAATATCTGGGCAATTTCCTTATTGGTTTTCCCATCGGCAATCAAAACCAGGATTCGTCTTTCCTGCGGATTTAACAGCACATCCTTTTTCTCGGGAGCAGAAAAACTGTTCTTTACCCTGGCTATCACCTTTGAAGTAATTGACGGGTCCAGCATAGATTTCCCTTCATGTACCATTCTGATTGCCCTGATAAGTTCTTCACCCTTCATCTGTTTGGGCAGTAAGCCGATGGCGCCTGCCGAAATGGCCTCAAAAATGCTGTCTTCATCAGAAGGGGAGATTAACATAATGGTCTTTGTGTCCGGGTATTTTACATTGACCCTTTTACACACTTCAACCGCACAACCATCATTAAGGCGGGAATCCATTACCAGGATATCAGGATTATATTGACCCATCTTTTTCATTACATCCGTACATACCGCGGCCTCACCGATAACTTCAAAATCTTCCACACGTTTAAGAATGAAACTGATACCGAGCCGGAAAACTTCATGACTGTCAGCAACCAGGATCTTGAGTTTCTTCATGTTTTCCTCCCTCCAGAATTTCCACTACAGTTCAGTCCCCCGTCATATTACTTTTCGACATGTCCTTCCGGATTCCTTCAAATTTTGCGAATTGTCAGACTAGTAAATGTTGGGCATTAGGACATTTCTTCAATGTTTGCGAGAATAATTTATGCAAAGCTGCCGAAGAATTAATTGAATTAATATATACGAAATTGAATCTATCTGCAGAATATATTTTGAGTCCATTTTTTAGGCACTCATTTAAAAAAGCCGGGAATATATTGGAAAAAGTCGGGAACATCCTCTCAGTTGTATCTACCAATTTTACTTTTTCCATTATTTCCTTTTTAACAATCATTGCTGACCCCAGTAAGGAATCTACATAGCGGTATTCCTTATCGGGAAACCGTATAAAGAAAGCTCTAACATCTTCTAAATAGGTGTAATACGTACACTTTCCGACAATTTCAGCCCGGCTGTATCGAAAAGCGTTCATCAAATCTCCGATAAAGTCAGGTGCATAATAGTTGCTTTCTTCAAAAAACGAAATATAATCAAACCTTGCCCTACTGACACCATCATTTATACAATTCGCCGGAGTTTTTTGTTCCTCATAAAGACAAATCTTCATGTTGTTATCAGGCTTAATTCTGTCTTCCCAGACTTGTAAATTTATACTGCTTTTATCTATTATTATAATTAACTCTTTGTGGGGATATTTTTGTCGTTTAAAATTTGCAATGATACTTTCCATAAAATGCTGCCTGTTTACCACTGAAATAATGGATACTCCGGGGTCCTCCTCACAATTGTATTTCAAACCGACAATTTTACTAATTGTCTCCATCCTATGTGTATACGTATGTTTTTGGAACACTTCTCTTTGTCCGAGCAGTGACAGCCGGTCTCTAAGATTTTTATCCTTTATTAATATATTCAGGTGTCTTTCTGCATCTTCCTCAGTATTGCATAATTGAACAATTCCCGGAAACATATTTTTAACTGCTAATGAATCATTACTAATAACATTAATCCCACAGGCCAGTAATTCGATAACCCTTCTTGACATCATAGTAGGACTTTCTTTGACTATGTTCACATTCAAAAATATATCATATTTTTTATAGGTAGATACCATTTCTTCGTAAGGTAAGTATCCTTTAATATAAGGCTGATACATCTTCGGGAATTGATAATGTTTATTAATCGTAAAGTTATGCATCCTGTCATAAATATGCAGTCCATATTTCAAAGCCGGATTAAACAGCATCTCCATATCTTTCTGTCTCAAAGGGTGTAGTTGATACCATGTGCCTGCAAATGCAACTTTCCCTAATTTTTCAGCATCCTTATTAATTGGGTTATGGATTGAAATTTGTGCGGCAAAGGGCAGGAGGTATACTCTATCATGACCTGTAATCGCCTTATATCGTGGGATACAGTCCGAATCAGTGGTAAAAATATAGTCAAAGTTTTTAGCAATTTTGATAAAGTGATTAAAATGGAAAGGGTCTTCCTTATTCCAAAATACAGTAGGAATGTTATGCTTCTTACACCAATCAACCACGCTTTGGGATGAATTAACACCTTTATAGTTCAGACGAAATAGTTTTGTGAAACTCTGGTTCCATGCAGATTCAATGAACAACAGGTCCGGCTTCTCACATATTAATGTGTCCTCCCATTTTTCAGCATCCAGCGAAATCAAATTAGCTTCGTATTTAAAACAGGTGTAACTAAAATCATCTAAAATGGAGGCTATTTTAGGCAAAACAGCTCTTTTGTTGCACTTAATCATCTTTCCACCTTCCAGTTTTCCTCCAGTTCAATCTTATAAATAAGTATCCCTGTCTAATTTATCTAAAAAAACTATAGAAACCGCTAAAGTTCTGTTTAACTCCGAGATAAAATTCCCATGAATGGCATTTTGTATGGTGCAAAAGCCTAAATCCCGCTTTTGATATAAGTTTTCTGACATCCTTAACGCTGAAATCCTGTACGTGGTCCGACGTTTTTTCGGGGGGCATGAGACCTTTGGATGGTACGGTAACAATGGCCCAGCCGCCATTGGCTAAAACACTGTTGGCTTCTCTAAGCATTTTTAGCGGAGTATGTACGTGTTCAAGTACTTCCGCCATAATAACTGTATTATAGTAATTTTTATTTAAGTGCCTTAAATTGCACCCATCACCCTGGATACAATTAATATTTTTTACATGGTTGAGGTTTGCCATTTCTCTGCATTGGGATACAAATGCGGCATCAATTTCCAAAGCATCATACTTTACGATATTTTTTTTTGTTTTACAAATCGCAATAGCTAGATATCCCCTGCTTGGCCCGATTTCCAGAACTTTATCCCCATACTCATATTCCATCATCATAGCTATTCGCTTCAACTGTTTTTCACTGGAAGTAAACTTTTGCCAGTAATCATCAGGAATTTCTGCAATCTTTAGGATATTTAGCTGAACGATTTTCTCCACATCATTATCCATGTTGAAATCCTCCAATCACAATAATACCCGGTAAATGGCCTGATTTTTAATCGGGATTTTCATGGTGTAACAGAAACATTTTACAGTTCATATTATACCAGTAGGTTAGGTTTTGTTATCTTTTATAAACAGTAAAGTTTCTTTACTATTTAAATGTGGCGGAGGTATTTATATGTCAAACTCTTTAAAAGAGAAATTTTTTAATAAAAGCGCGAAAGTTGCAGTTGTAGGATTGGGCTATGTCGGGCTGCCTCTGGCTGTTAGCACAGCAAAAGCAGGTTATGAGACTCATGGAATCGACGTAAGTCATGACAGAATCAAAAAAATCCAATCAGGAGAATCATATATTCTTGATATAGATAGTATGGAGTTAAAATCTTTGCTGGGGAGGCGTTTGTTTGTTGATAATGATTTTTCCTCGCTAACCGTTGCAGATGCTATTATAATATGTATTCCAACCCCTTTAGATAAAAACAAGGTGCCTGATCTGTCTTATATAAAGGATTCAGTGGAGCAGATTGCTAATTATATGAAAGAGCAAGCGCTTATAATATTGGAGAGTACTTCATATCCGGGATCAACACAGGAACTTATAACTTCGGTAATTGAAAATAAAAGAAAACTAAAGGTCGGAAGAGACTTTTATGTTTGTTTTTCTCCCGAAAGAGTCGACCCTGGAAACAAAAATTTTAATATACAAAACACCCCTAAGGTAATAGGTGGAGAAACTGCAAATTGTTTGGCTATGGGTGTAGCGCTTTACAAGCATATTTCAAAAGATGTTGTTCCTGTTAGTGCAACAAAAGTAGCCGAGATGGTAAAACTTCTGGAGAATACATACAGAAGCATTAATATTGCATTTGTTAACGAGTTGACACAACTGTGCGAAAGAATGGGTATTAATATCTGGGAGGTTATTAATGCTGCAGCTACTAAACCGTATGGTTTCATGCCGTTTTACCCCGGCCCTGGAGTCGGCGGACACTGTATACCCCTTGATCCCATGTATCTATCTTGGAAGGCTAAGTTATATGGTCATTATAACAGATTTATTGAACTTGCCAGTGATATCAACGAGAACATGCCAAGATATGTAGTTGGAGAAATTGCAGACATATTAAACAACGAAGGGCGGCCTATTAACCGGTCTGTTATTCTGCTATTGGGGGTTGCCTATAAAAAAGATATAGATGACTTTAGAGAGTCTCCGGCGCTGACTATTCATTCCATATTGGAGGAAAAAGGCGCTAAGGTTCAATATTACGACCCGTATATTGAACGTTTTAATCTTAATGGTAAGATGGTAAAATCAGTGACCCTGACCAGTGAGGTCATCTCAAATGCTGATATCGTGGTCATATTAGCCGACCATAACACCGAAAATTACGAGACAGTGGTTAAACATGCAAAAATCGTATATGACACGAGGAATGCAACAGAAGGTATCGTGACAGATAATGTTATCCTGTTGGGAAATTGTAGGTACGCTAAGGAGATAATGAATTATGAGACAAAGCTTTGAAGAATTGCTTGAATCTGCAGGTCCTATTGATGTCAAAGCCCTTAGGACCATCAAACCGAATGGCAGAGGTATAATATTCATACCTACAAACGGGGCAGGTTTGGGACATCTCACCAGATTGCTGGCTATAGCAAAAAGGCTAAAAAAGCGAATTCTTGACACGGAAATTATTTTCTTCACTACAAGTCTTGCAAAACATCTGATTATACAGGAAGGCTTTATCGGATACTATTTCCCGACGAAAACTCTTTTTGATTCTCATGTTACAGCATCACGGTGGAATAATCTATTCTTGAAGCAGCTAAGCGATATACTCAAATATCATAATCCCCAGATGCTGGTGTTTGATGGGACTTTCCCTTACCTCGGACTGATTCAGTCAATGAATCAATTAGATTTAAAAAAGATCTGGATAAAAAGGGAAGGGAGCAAAGTTAATGATAGTGATAAAAGGGGTAAAGAAAAAGAGAAATTTTTTGATTTTGTTATAACCCCCCGTGAAGCAGGGTTATCCACTTCGGAAGATACAGGCCGTATATACTGTAACCCCATTATTTATCTGGAAAAATCTGAACTGCTGGATAGAAGCCAACTCCTGAAGCAGTGGAAGGTCCCGGAGAACTCCAAAGTAGTATATATACAACTTGGCGCCGGTAATATTAATAATATCACCAATGATATAACAGTATTGATTCAAAATTTGAAGCAAAGGAAGGAAATATTTATCGTAATAGGAGAATCAATCATAGGCAAAAAATTGAAAATACCGAAAAATAATGTCATGATATTGAGGGATTACCCAAATTCACAATTTTTTAAGGCTTTTGACCTGGCAATTTGTGCCAGTGGCTATAATTCATTCCACGAGTTGATGCATTTTGGGGTGCCTTCAATTTTTATACCGAATCGTGAAACAATAAAAGATGACCAGTTTGGGAGAGCCATGAGGGCTGTTCAGGCAAATGCAGGAATGATTTTGGAGAACTTAACGCCTGAGTCAATAAATAATGCGGTAGAAATATCGTTGAATAACAGAGATCCCCTGTCGAAAAACGCCATGTCACTGGTACCGGACAATGGGGCAGATTCAGTGGCACAGTTTATCGCTGCTCATTGTCATTGACGGATAACAAAAAAGAAATGTGCGAAAACTAACCTCGCACATTTCTTTTTTTATTGTCAAAGGGATAGGATTTATCATTCCCTTCCGGTGAACTCCTCCAAAATCCTTTTTATCTCCTGCTTATCGGTTATTTCAGGACCAAAAACAGCTTTTGTTGGGGCTGCATGGTCACCCCATACATTCAATACATCAATTTCTTTTCTGGGCCTCCAGAAGCTTGCTCTTTCAAATGAGATTCCGCTGTTTTTTCCATGGCAGTGATTGATATAACAAGGGTCTTTAAAAACTTCATGGGGATACTCCAGAGTGCTGGTCCAACCCTTGCTGAGATTGTATCTCAGTCCTTTCTGGTAGTCTTCTACTTTATATACAAAAACACAAAAGCTGGGAGCATAAAAGTAAAATTTCACAAGCCTGTTCTGGATGGAATCATACATATATCCATAAGGGCAAAGAATAACGACATTATTAGTATTTTGCAGCTTATAGTCATGCATACGCTGAATAAAATCAGTGCGATACATATCATCGCTTTCCAGGTGTATGTAATATAATTCCTCATACCCATCAATATATTCAATAATCTTTTTATCCAGTTCTCTCTCAGTTATAAAATCAACATTTTCGGGAAGCGGCTGATTACAATCGAGCGCCTGTTTAATATAATCATTGGTAACTGGATTATAAAGGACAAACACCTTAAAGTCCTGATTTGTCTGTGCTTTCAAACTTTTAAGGGTGTAGTTCATAAAAATCGATATACGATAATCAATCCATTCTTTGGTAAGAACTTCTTGTGTACCTGTATAGCTATTAAAACCGATTTTAACTATAATTCCTTTGCCTGACAATTAAAAAACACCTCACCTATATACTTGACCCCATGAAATCCTTTAATATTGCATCATATTCATCTTTATCCGTAATTACTCTTGAGTCCTTCCATTTAAACAGGTGTGCGCCATTCATGAAATTGCATGTATGGATTACGATTGTATAATTGCTTCTGTCGAGAATTTCGTGGGGAAGCTTGATAGCTGCTCCGTGGGTTCCGGGAATAACATGCCTTATGCCTTTAAGATAGTCTTCCACCTTATAAACCAGTGTGTAAAAAGAAGGTGATACCTGGAAATAAGTTGCTAATTTGTTGTTTACAGAATCATAAACATATCCCTTCTGGTTAATTAAAACCTGGGTTTCTTCTTTTGGATTATAGTCATGAAGCTGCTGTATAAAGGATGTGTGGTACAGGTTATCCGAATCGATGCGTACTATATATACATGATCATATCCTTTGATGTTATTTATAACGTTTTTTTCACTGGGAGTGACAAACTTGACATTGTCAGGAAGTTTTTCATGATTGCCCAAGGCATCCATTACCAGGCTTTCGGTCACCGGGTCATAGTTAACAAGAGTTAAAAAATCCTGATTTGTCTGATTTTTCAAGCTACGTAAGGTAAATTTATTGAATACTCCTATTCTCTCATCGATCCATTCTTTTGTTAATCTTTTATCGGTAAACCTGTGTGTATTAAAATTTATGTTTACAATTATTTGTTTTTTTCCCACAAAAATCAACCCTCTTTTTATAAATATTTTAAAAATTTATATATATAACATAATATGTTTTCTCTATAAATTCGTTACTACCGCATGTTTAAGGTTAAAAATTATTCTCTATGTAACACATTTTATAACTTAACATAAGATGTAATAGATAATTTTAATAATGACTTAATGTGGTGGTCGATATGAAAAAAGCATTTATAACAGGAATAACGGGCCAAGATGGTTCATACCTGGCAGAACTTCTTTTAGATAAAGGATATGAGGTGCATGGTCTTGTACGAAGATGCAGTAGTCCCAATACAGTAAGAATAGATCATTTGCTTGAAAACTCTGAGACAGATAATAAAGCACTGTTCCTGCATTACGGGGACATGTCCGACTCAGGCAGCTTGATCAGGCTGATTGAACAAATTCAGCCTGCCGAGATATATAACCTCGCAGCACAAAGCCATGTCCAGGTGTCTTTTGAAATACCGGAATACACCGCAGAAATTGATGGAGTAAGCACCTTGAGAATTCTGGATGCTATTAAGGAAAGCGCTATTAAATCCAGATTTTATCAGGCTTCTACCAGTGAACTCTTTGGTGGTCTTCCGGCAACGGTTCCACAAAGTGAAACAACTCCTTTCTACCCGAGAAGCCCATACGCTGCAGCAAAGCTGTATGCGTACTGGATAACGGTTAATTACAGGGAAGCCTTTGAAATGTATACCTGTAACGGCATACTTTTCAATCATGAGTCACCACGAAGGGGAAGCACCTTTGTAACTCAAAAGATAGCTGCCGGAATTGCAGACATACTGAATAAAAAGCAGGATAAACTCGTTCTGGGTAATTTGGATGCAAAAAGGGACTGGGGCTTTGCCGGAGACTATGTCGAGGCCATGTGGCTGATGCTCCAGCAGGAAGAACCTGATGATTATGTGATAGCAACGGGCGAAACCCATTCTGTCAGGGAGTTTTGCGAACTGGCATTCAGGTTTGCCGGAATAGACTTTGAATGGACGGGTGAAGGGATTGATGAAAAGGGTATAGATCGTGCTACAGGAAGAGAACTTGTATGTATCGACAGCAGGTATTTCAGGCCGACTGAAGTTGCCCTGCTCCTTGGTGACCCATCAAAAGCGAAGCAGAAGCTTGGGTGGGTGCCAAAGACTTCATTCCCGGAATTGGTGAAAATGATGGTTGATGCTGAATTGAATCACAGGAGGCAGAAATAATGGGGAAAGTAGAATGACTGCACTTATTTTCGGTGCCGGAGGACAGGATGGCTTTTATCTAAATAGGCTGTGCGTGGAAAAAGGATATCGGCCGGTTGGCATTTCACGTTCCGGAGATTGGCTAAAGGGAGATGTTTCAAATTACAGCCAGGTGAAAGATCTGATAAAATCCTTCAGGCCCAAATATATATTCCATTTGGCGGCATGCTCTTCAACCAAACATGATGCACTCTTTGATAACCACGCAGCTATATCTACCGGTACAATAAATATTCTTGAAGCCGTATACAGGCACAGCAGGCAAACCAGGGTATTTATCACAGGAAGCGGATTGCAGTTTGAAAATACCGACAAACCGATTTCCGAAAGGAACGAGTTTGATCCAAATAGTCCTTATTCCGTCTCACGTATTAATTCTGCATATACTGCAAGATATTTCCGTTCACTTGGAATTCAAACTTATATAGGTTATTTGTTTCATCATGAAAGCCCTTTGAGGAAAATACAGTTTGTCAGCCAGAAAATTGTATCTGCAGCCAAAAGAATTGCCCAGGGAAGCTCTGACAAACTTCAGATTCGAAGTATATCTGTAGAAAAGGAATGGACCTTTTCCGGAGATGTTGTCAGAGGAATGCTAACCCTCATGGAACAAGATCAGGTATATGAAGCGGTGATTGGAAGCGGGAAGGCCTATTCAATAGAAAAATGGCTTGAGCTTTGCTTTGGTCTTATTGGAAGGCATTGGCAGGACCATGTCTGTATCGATGAAGACTATAAGCCTGAATACACCCGGTTGGTATCCGATCCTTCCACTATGTTTTCCCTGGGATGGTCTCCAAAGGTGGGTATGGAAGAACTGGCCCGTATGATGATGACGACCACGTAATGGAAATTTACAGCTGACCACAATATCATATGTAAAGGAGTATCTTTATGGCCGAATCGCTAGGTTCATTGTTTGACAAACTTAGTATTCTGGAGCTGAAACATTGGCACTCCCAAGATGAAGTACAGCTTGAAAACATTTCAATTCAAATACGGCAGATCCAGAATGAAATAAATGAGTACATCGGGAATGCGGTTCAAGGACTTATTCCACTGGAATTTATCCACCAACCTTCCAATAAGGTTTACAAAAAGGAAGGGAACGCAGTGCCTGATATTAAAGGCAGTATAGGAGAAGTTGTACTGCAGCTTGCCGAAGTGAACTGCAAGTTGTGGCATCAACAGGAAAAAGTTTATGAGTTTGAAAAGGTAGAACCCGATGAGAAAGATGGTGTTATAAAGCAGCTGGCAATTTTGAATCTTGAAAGGAACAAATGCATAGATGAAATAAATCTTCAGTTCTATAAACTGTTAAACAACCAAAAAGCTTGAAATATCAATAGAGGTGATATTGAAGGAGGATTAAAAATGCACTTTTTTATTCACAATAGTATCCATGCCGGCGATATAATTTATACTCGCCCTATTATTAAAGCAATCAAAGAGAGCTTCCCTGATGTTAAAATAACTCTTGAATGCTTGGAGGCAAATAAATATCTGTGGGAGGATATGGGGTTACCTGTAATGACTTTCAAAGTAAACAGGCGATATTTTTCTACTACTATCCCAACACCGAACTGCCCCTCTGATGCAGTATTTATCAATTTGTGGTTTGGCGTGTACACGGATATTTTGCGCACTTATCAACTTACCTATTATAACACTGTGCATACCTTCAACCGTTTTATGCAGGAAAAAGGTTTGAGTCATTTATACCAACTTCCTATACCCCAATTTACTCCGTCCATTGAGTTTTACTCAAAGCAGCATCTGCCTATGGAAGTTGCTGAAAACAGTGTTCTGGTAGAAAACGGCGAAGTCTTTTCAAAGCAAAATAATTATCCATTGAATGATCACCTTGAACAGATTGCAAAGGCTTTCCCGGAATTAGTCTTTTATTGTTCGGCAGAACCTACGTTTAAAGCATCAAACGTTGTTGATTGCAGCAAGTTGAATTTGCTTCAGCTGTCGGAGCTGAGCAATTACTGTAAAGGTTTTGTAGTACGCGGCTCAGGTGTAAACGCTGCAACCTTTACTGAGCCCAACCGGTTTAAGCCTCGGTGCTATGTTGGGATGACCAGGCCAATGACAATATGGCTCGATAATAGAAACCCACCCGTTGAGGTCAAGGATGTAACTGGAGTTTTAAGCTTTTTACAGACACTGGCAAGCTAGGACTCTGACTTATCCGATTGATTTGGTTATAATAGAAAGCCAGGGTGGAGATTATCTTAATGAGTAAAAGGCTGGGTGGCATTGGTATGCAAGCGACAGCTTGCATACCAATGCCACCTTTTCTTTATGTCAGCCTAAATATTCCTTTATAACGACAAAGTTCAGCTTATCTAGGATCTAGTTCGCCAGCAAAATCCTTTTTAAATCATCACGCAATTGCGGTGATGCGAGGTCAAGCTTATTTTCCCTAAATATAAGAGTTCGCCATTTAGTGTTAATCAGGTTTTCAACCAAATCAGAAAAAATTCGCTGCTTATCCGACTCGGAAAGGTTAGCGCGGGACACGAGCCTTAAAAGTTCCCGCATATTCTCAGTAAAGGGCGCGGGCAGAGGTTTAACATTGCCCGGATTAATACTCTCCTGATATTCCTGAACACTCTTGGGCCGGTCTCGTAAACGGATAGATATTAATATTTCGGGAACCATAACAAACTCTCCTAATAATGACAGTTCCACGAGTAAAATGAAATCATGAGCAAACATATCCGTGAATAATCTGGTCTGTTTTAAAACCCCGGGGCGAATAAGCCCATATACCGGACATCCGTTCGAATTACTGACAGTTTGGGCATGTATCCTTGCTGGAATATCCATCCCCATGGTTCCCACATTTTTATATGAAGATCTGTATCCGCCGGCTTCATTAATATATATACCTCCACAAAAGCATAATACGGCTGTCGGATTTTCCTCCAGCGTAGCGACACATTTGCTGATATATGTTTTATCCCATAGATTGTCATGGGCTGCCCACATAAAATATTTTCCAACAGACAACTCAAATACACGGTTAAAGTTTTTAGCGGCGCCTAGGTTTGTGTCATTACGGACATACCTGATGCGTTTATCCATAACCCTATACTGATGGCAGATCTCAGCCGTGGTATCGGTGGAAGCATTGTCTGATATTATCAGTTCGAAATTCTCGTAGTCCTGGGCCAAGAGAGATTCCAGCGCCAATCTTAAAAATCTCTCACCATTGTAGACAGGTAAACCAATAGTAACTAAGGGTTTTTCGCCATTCATCATGACTGCTTTCTCCGCAACCATGCCCCAGGCCAATAAGTGACATTTTCCGTCAAATTACTTTCATTAAAAGGCCACTGCGGTTGTTCATGCACAAATTCAGGGTGTTTTTGAGCAAACTCCGCTGCAGCCGCTTCCGGATGATCCCATATCCATTCAGGATTGCCCCGGGGTACATCATGCAGGAATTTCATGCTGCCATCGGTAGCGACGATATATGAATTCGGGGAAATTAAATCATGGTATGCCTCCAGTTCATCCAATACATGCTGTTTTGTATGGCAGGAATCAAGGATCATCAATACGGTTTCACCCGGCTGGACCTGTGCCTTTACCTGATTAACAATGTTACTGTCGGTAGAACTTCCCTCCAGCAATGTGATTAACGGAGCCGCCTCATGGTCTTCCAGGGCCTGGCGGTTTTGGGGGCGGATTTCGATGTCGATCCCTATGACCCGGCCTTTCCCCATAGCCTTGCATAAACTGGCGTAATAAATTAATGAGCCTCCATGAGCTATTCCTGTTTCAATAATTACATCAGGCTTTACCTGATAGATTACTTCCTGGATGCGCACCATATCTTGGGGCAACTGAATGATTGGTCTTCCCATCCAGCTAAAAGAATAAACATGTTTTTGATTCCACCCAACTTTAAGCCATTGTTTGGATATCAGTTCAAAGGCTTCTTTTGTATACAGATCCAGTACCCGGTGTTCACCGTTTACTTCCTGGGTCAGTGTCTTTTCTTCAGTGTCTATGATTAATTTCACAATGTCACCTTCTCTACAAGTTGGATTTTTAGGTTCCTGCTCCACCAATTGATAGTGTGCTGTATTCCAAATTCAAGACTATATTTCGGAACCCATCCTACCTCGTTGGATAAACGCTGAATATCTCCAAACAACACCTCTGGTTCGTGTTCAGGCGGTTTAACAGCGCCAAATTCTATTAAACCAGATCGCCCTATTTGGCGGGCAATTTCATTAATAACAAACTTTATAGTTACAGGCTGCCCGGAAGCGATATTAACAGGACCTGAAACATTGCTTTCCAAAAGCGCAACAAAGGCTTCGGCAGCATCCTGCACATACAGGAAGTCCCGTATCTGGCTGCCATGGCTGCAGCGGGCAGGCTCTCCCCTTAACAATGAAAGAATAACTGAAGGTATAAGTCTCACTGGGTACTCGTGGGGACCATAGTTGAGAAAAATACGCCCCCAGGCGCTGCTTAAACCGGTTTCACGGGTATATGCCTCAAGCATAACCTGTAACGAATGTTTACATATTCCGTAAGCGGTTGTGGGTAGTTTCGGTGTGATAAATTCTCTGCAGTAACCATGGCTCCAATCATACTCCGCGCAGGTCCCGGCCATGACCACCCGTTGCCCGCCCTGTTCCTGAAAGCTTTGCAAAAGCCCCAAACTTGCCTGAACCCATGAAAAATTATTTATAGAAGTCCAATACCTTCCCGGAATTACGTCCCAGGCAAAGTGCAGCAGATAGGCTGGCTGTACGTCTCTGAGCAGATTTTTGATCTGAACAGGATCTAAAAGATCGACTCTATGCCATCTACAGCCGGGTAATGCAGGTGTTAATTTCCCGGCCGTAACGGCATGAACATCAAATTCATGTTCGACCAAAGTTCGCAGAGTATGTCTTCCGATAAACCCACTGGCGCCGGTTACCAGGATTTTCCTCATGGCAGACACCCCGGATAATTTTGATCTTGAGGTGAAATAATCCGTTCAACGGTTTTCGGCCAACGAATGCCAAAAGCCGGGTCATCCCAGCGTAGACCCTCTGCGCACTCTGGATGATAAAATTCCGACATCTGATAAAAAACCTCCGTATTATCGGCCAGGGTTTGGAAACCATGGGCAAATCCTTCCGGGATGTAGAGCATTTTTCTGTTATCTGCACTCAGTTCAACTGCCAGCCATTGTTTAAAAGTGGGCGACTGGGGGCGCAGGTCGATAATTACATCATATACTGCCCCTCTGGTGCAGCGAATCAGTTTTGCTTCTTGGTAGGGCGTAGTTTGGTAATGCATGCCCCTTAAAGTACCTTTTTTATGGTTAAAAGAAATATTGCATTGAACCAGCCTTGGGTTTAAACCATGAGATTTAAATTCTTCCTGGCACCAGCTGCGGGCAAAAAAACCCCGCTCATCTTCAACAGGCTCTATTTGTATCAGAAATACTCCTTTAATTTTGGTTTCCTGAAAAATCATTTAGATCACCGTTACTTTTGGGATTAAGACTATAAATTTTCCGCCCCATTCACGAATGTAAGCCATTTGTTCCGCCACTTCATCTTTAAGGTTCCACGGCAGAATGATCACATAATCCGGTTTCGTCTCCCTGATTTTATCGGGAGACTCAACAGGGATGTGGGTACCCGGCAGGTACAACCCCTGTTTGAAAGGGCTCCGGTCTGCGGTATAATCCAGGAAGTCGGTGCCAATACCGCAATAGTTAAGCAGGGTATTACCTTTGGCCGGTGCGCCATAACCAACTATGGTCCGGCCTTCTTCTTTGAACCGGATCAGAAATTTAAGGATTTTGCGCTTTGTTTCTTTCACCTGTTCGCCAAAAGTCTGATAAGTCCGGATTTGTCTTATTCCCGCGGTTTCTTCCCGGGTTAATAGTTTTGTGACCCGCAAATCAACCGGCTTGGTGCGGTCTTCTGTATGGCGGGCATAAATCCTTAGCGACCCCCCATGGGTAGGAAGTTCTTCCACGTCAAACAGTGTAAGCCCCTGAGCAGTGAAGACCTTGTTTACCGTGGTAAGAGAAAAATAAGAAAAGTGCTCATGGTAGATGGTATCGAACTGGTTTTCCTGTATTAACCTCAGTAAATGAGGGAACTCCATAGTAATGATACCCTGGGGTTTGAGGAGGATTTTCATGCCGGATACAAAATCAAGCAGGTCAGGAACATGAGCTAAAACATTGTTTCCAATTAGCAGATCAGCCTGCTTACCTTCGCCGGCCAGTGCTCTCGCAGTTTGTTGGCCGAAAAAAGCTACTATTGTAGGAATCCCTTTTTGTTGGGCTGCTTTAGCCACATTAGCTGCCGGTTCAATGCCCATAATAGGGATGCCTGCTGCCTTGAAGTACTGCAGTAAATAACCGTCGTTACTGGCGATTTCCACGACTTGGTGCTGAGCGCTCAGGGCGAAACGCGAAATCATGTGTTTTGTATAATCCCGGGCGTGTTTCAACCAGCTTTCAGAATATGAGCTGAAATAAGCGTAATCACCAAAAATCTGCTCCGGAGTCTCAAACTCTTCCAGTTGAACCAAAAAGCACTTTTCACATACATAGGCATGGAGAGGATAAAAGTTTTCCTTTTCCTGCAGTTTTTCCGGCGGTAAATAGGCATTAGACAGTGGGGACATGCCTAGATCCACAAAGCTTATATTTAACCTGGTGTCACAAAAACGGCAAGCTCTCTTTTTCATCGGCATTCATTCCTTAATCATTTAGATGTGACAATCTATTGGTAGCTATAGCATACAATTCATGAATCCCGCCAAATTGATATGTTGTATGGGCTGCATGACTCATACATATTGAACACATTGGGTGAGTATATTTAGCATTTTGGAGTTCGGCAAAAGTTTTATCTAAGAAATTCTGAGCGATGGTATATTTTTGATCATAAACTACACAGCACAAAGCAACACTGCCGTCAACATTAATGGCCATTTGGGTTCTACGTAAATTGCAATCGGGGGTTTTATATTTCATTGATACTTGTTTGGACTCTTCTGGGCGTATAACTAAAAGGTTAACCAGTTCTAAATCTTTTTCAGGCAAAGTACCTTCGTAATATGCCAACAACTTTTCAAGAGGCATTAAATAAGCCCAAACTGCTTCCAAATTAAAATTCAAAATTTTACATAGTTCTTTTACTTTTAAGTGATTCTCTCCCACATTATGAATATAGCGATGATACGCTACAGCTACGTGTACCGCTGAGTTTAATTTATTCATCAGCATACGCAATTCAAGCATATTCGATTTAACAACATTAACGTTGCCTTTTTTGTGTGTTTGAGAATAGGTTTGCTGGTCATAACCAGATAAGGATATTCTCAGATAATCAGGTTTTTCTCTTAAAACTTCTTCTAATTTACTGACTGCATTAAAGTTACTGGACAGCCTGCACCGCATTCCATGCTTTTTAACAGTTTGCACAAAAGCAGGCAGTTCCGGGTGCAGGAATGGTTCCCCCCAATTGAATAAATCGATAAACCCCGGTGGCATCTCCATTACAATTTTTTTAACAATCTCATTGAAAAGTTTCACATCCATAAATCCCTTTGGGCGTTCAGTATCCTGCGAATTACCTACAGGACATGACGGACACCTAATGTTGCAAGTCCCGGAAACGTCAATCAAATAGCAAAACATTGTTATCCAACTCCTAACTGGGAAAAAATCCAAAGCCTTTTGACACTCACTTTACCGGGAAGTCATTTTTTAGCTGTTGATATTTCTCGATTTGTTTCAATGTCACGGGCTGAATCATTTGCTGGTTGGCATAAGTCCGATACCATTCGACAATCCACTCAATTGTCTCATCAAGAGTTAGAACAGGCTGCCATCCCAGTTTCAGTCTGGCTTTGGAAGAATCCAGCCTGAGATAATGGGCTTCATGGGGATGTTCCCCCTGATCACAGACCCATTGCGCCCCATGCCCCCAAAGATCGATAATTTGCCGGGTAAGTGTCCCAACTGGAACTGTATCATCATCAGAAGGCCCAAAATTCCAACCTCCGCTAAATTCATTCCCATTCTCCCACAGCTTTTCAGCCAGCAGAAGATAACCGTTTAATGGTTCGAGTACATGCTGCCAGGGGCGGATGGCATCGGGGTTACGAATCAATACAGGCTTATGGCTAAGAATCGAGCGCATAATATCTGGGATAAGGCGGTCTTCCCCCCAATCCCCTCCACCGATGACATTTCCGGCCCGCGCTGTCGCCACCGCTACCCCGGGTTGAACAGAAGATGAAGGTTTAAAGTAGGAATTGCGATAAGCAGAAGTAATCAATTCAGCACAGCCTTTACTGCAGCTGTATGGGTCAAATCCGCCCATCGGGTCTGTCTCACGATAACCCCAGAACCATTCTTTGTTTTCATAGCACTTGTCACTTGTTATAATCACTATTACCCGCACACTGTCGGTTTGACGTGCTGCTTCAAGCAGGTGCACCGTACCCATCATATTGGTGGCAAAAGTATCCACAGGGTCTTGATATGACCTGCGAACCAAGGCTTGCGCCGCCAAGTGAAAGATGATTTCCGGCCTTTGCTTTTGGATGGCCTGGTAAAGGGCATTGCTGTCCCGAACATCGCCTTTGAGCGAAACCATCTTATCTCCAACCTTTGCCAGTTGGAACAAGCTGGGTTCAGTGGGGGGGGAAAGGGCGTAACCGCATAGAATGGCGCCAAGCTGCTCTAACCAGAGGGACAGCCAACTGCCTTTAAATCCCGTGTGCCCGGTAATAAAGACTTTTTTCTCATGCCAAAATGATGTCGTCATGGCCATACCTTCCACGGAGCATTCCCTGATTCCCATAGTTGCCCTAACATCACTTTATCTCTCAGTGTATCCATGGGATGCCAAAAACCCTTATGTCGGAAGGCGGATAATTGTTCGGATTTGGCTAGTTGCTCCAGAGGTTCACGTTCCCAAACGGTAGCATCTCCCCTGATAAAATCAAACACTTCCGGCTCAAGTACAAAAAAGCCCCCGTTAATCCAACTGCGGTCCCCTTGCGGCTTTTCCTGAAAATTGATAACACGGTTTTTTCGCAGCTCTAATGCTCCGAAACGGCTTGACGGCTGTACTGCAGTCAAGGTTGCCAAAGTGGCCTGGCTTAAGTGAAAAGTAATTAGTTTACTGATATTAACATTACCAACCCCATCGCCGTATGTGAAACAGAAAGTCTCTTTCCCAACGTACTCCTGCACCCTTTTTAGCCTCCCACCGGTCATAGAGCCTTCTCCGGTATCAACTAAAGTAACACGCCATGGTTCGCAATGGTGGTTATGAATACACGTTTTGTTTTCATCCATATCAAAAGTAACATCTGACTGGTGAAGGAAATAGTGGGCAAAATACTCTTTGATCAGATACCCTTTATAACCCAGGCAAATTATGAATTCATGAATACCGTGAAAAGAATAAATCTTCATAATATGCCACAGTATAGGTTTGCCGCCGATCTCAATCATCGGTTTTGGCTTCAGGTTTGTTTCTTCACTGATACGAGTACCTAGTCCTCCGGCAAGAATAACTGCTTTCATTGCATACTCTCACTCTCCAAATCCGTTTTTAGCCCCAGGAGTAAGTCTACATAATAAATTATGCGGTGAAAGTTCTATTTGTGCATCGACTTCTATATTAAGGGTATTTGGCCCAGGATTATTTTGCCAACCGTATTACTGACATTTTCCACCAGGTATTCACAGGGAGGCTGCCAGTTACATGGTAGGTTTAAAACAGCTTTAACGGCATTCAAAACAGCTTCGGGTTCACAACCCGTAATTAAATTACTGCCGCTTTCCACCGTCTCGGGCCTTTCCGTTACATCCCGCAGGGTTACATTGGGCACCTTAAAAATACAGCATTCTTCCTGTACGGTGCCGCTGTCGCTCAAAACGCATAGGGCGTTTTTTTCTAAGGCTACAAAATCAAATAAACCTAACGGGTCGACAGCCCGCACACCTTCTCCGGCCATAATTTTACCGTGCTTTTCGAGTTGATTACGGGTTCTTGGATGCAGGCTGCAAATTACAGGTATTTTATATCTGACACACAAAAGATGAAACGCCTCGATAAACTTGCTCAAACGTTCTTCGACATCAACATTTTCAGCCCGGTGCAGGGTAACCAGAAAATATCTTTTGGCTTCTATGCCGAGTTTTTCCAGTACCCGGCTTTTTTCAATATCGGGCGCGTGATAGTCTAAGACTTCTTTAATGGGATTGCCGGTAACAAAAATCCGCTGACCGGGGATCCCTTCCCGCATTAAGTTGGCCCGGCTGCGCTCCGTATAAGGCATAAGAACGTCGCTGCAGTGGTCAACAATGCGGCGGTTGACTTCCTCCGGCACCCGGTCATCATAACAACGGTTCCCGGCCTCCATATGAAAGACCGGAATACCCATCCGTTTGGCCGCCACCGCCGCCAAGGCGCTGTTTGTATCTCCCAAAATCAGCAAACGGTCCGGTTTCTCCGTCATCATTACCTTTTCACATTCAATCAGAATTGCGCCAATTTGACCCATCAGGCTGTCAGACTTACATTCCAATGCGTAATCCGGTGATCGCAGGCTTAACCTGGCAAAAAAGATATCATTGAGGGTAGGGTCATAATTCTGACCGGTATGGACCACTACGTGCTCACAAAACTTGTCCAGCAGTGGGATTACCCGGCTCAGGCGGATAATCTCCGGGCGCGTCCCTAAGACAGTCATTATCTTCATCGCAAAAATCCCCCTCCCTCATTGATAACCTGACCAACCATCAAATTATGCCGTTCTAAAAGCTGCCCGGTTTCTTCCGGGGTTAGCAAATCATCTCCCGAACTGTATTCTTTATTTAAAGCCTGCAACCCGGCTTCTTCTTTCATCAGTTCGGGAAGCATCGGTTTAATGGCATAATGTTCGCCACGGTCAAAGGTCCGCCATCCCTCTTCGTCGGAAACCAGGATTTCGTGGATCTTTTCACCGGGGCGAATCCCTGTCAACAACAGTTCTATTTTACGGTCGCCAATCAGAGCCGCGGCGACATCCACAATGCGGGCAGCAGGGACCTTCGGCACATATGTCTCGCCCTGGTGAGCCGTTTCCAATGCAGCAAAAATAGTATCCACCGCCCGGTCCAGGGGCAGCAAAAACCTGGTCATTTCAGCTGTCGTAACGGTAACTGGCCCGCCGTTATTAATCTGCTCATGAAACAGCGGAATCACAGAACCTCTGGAAGCCAGAACATTGCCGTAACGCACACAGATAAAACGCGTGGTGGGAACCGTGATATTAGCTGCAATAAATATCCGTTCCTGTAAAGCCTTAGACATCCCCATAACATTGACCGGCTTGCATGCTTTATCTGTGGAAACCCCGACAACAGTCTGGATTTTCAGGTTATGCTCACGAATGGCGTTGACGATATTTTCCGCGCCGGTTATATTTGTCTGCACTGCTTCAAAAGGGAAGTACTCACAGGAGGGCACCTGCTTCAGGGCAGCCGCATTAATTACAATGTCAGCCTCCTTCAACACTGAGCAGACCGCGCGGTAATCGCGGATATCACCAATCCTGAATTCCAGCAGGCGCTTAAAGTTACGATAAATAATCTCATCTGTAGCTTTCATTTTTTGCTGGTAAGCCACCCTCATAAAGTGTTGTTTGGCTTCATCCCTGGAAAAAATAATTATTTTTTGGGGATATCCCAATTCGTTAGTCAGCAAGCGGCGGGTGAGGACTTTTCCCAGGGAACCCGTACCGCCCGTAATGACTATTACCTTGTTATCAAAAAGCGACATCAAATTTCCCCCCTATTGCTCTTTATAGTGCGGGGCTGTAATGTAATCCCGGTACATATTATCGATAAGTTCCGGCCATGACGGGGGAATATAACCGCTCGCCCGCCGGAACTTAGTGGAATCCAACGCCCTATTAATACAAAAATTGTCATCTGGCAGGATTTCGATGGATTTACCATATTTCTTAGCTACTGATTTTAATAACTCATATTTGGAGATAGGTGCGGATGAAACATGATACAGTCCGGTCAGTTGAGTTCCGGGAATTACATAATCATTAATTATCCGCGCAATCTCAACCGTTGGGAAACCGGAAAATACCGCTTTGGTAAAACCTCGGATTTTTTCGTCCTTAGCCATGAACCATTCTATCAAACCATATTTTCCTTTTATCTCATGGCCAATAATGGATGTGCGTAAAGTCACACAATGCGATTCAGCCACTTCGCCCAGGTGTTTAGTCTTGCCATAAAGATCGGCGGCGTCAACCGGGTCTGATTCAATGTAGTTGCCTTTAGCGCCGCTAAATACACAGTCGGTACTGATATGTATCAGCCTCGCTCCTGCCACCTTACAGAGCGACGCAATCCGGTGTGGTAAAAGCGCATTAACAGCTATTGCCGCAAGTGGGTCTTTTGCGGCCGGCGCCTGTTTAATTATGCCTATGCAGTTTATCACCACATCCGGTCTAACAGAGGCAATTGCCCTTATGATGTTGTCAAAATTATCAGCATCAACGTTGACCAGCACTTTCTTCAGAAGTTCCGGCTGAAACCACCCGGAAAGGCCGGTTGCACTTCGCGCCGTAGCATATACATCCAGGTTAGCGCATTGAGAAAGCCGGGTGAACAGTGTGTGCCCGAGCATCCCTGTCACACCGGTAACCAAAACCTTGGTAGTTCCCAAATTCCTCACCCTCTATATGAACACTTTTAGTCAGGGACTTTACATCCCTTGCAAATCTACATATTGTAATACATCTTATGCCGGATAAACATAAACCGTTTACAAAAGATACTATTTATTGCAGGGAATTTTAACGACAAAAAAAGCCGGAATTAAACCGGGGAATTCCTGGACAGTCCGGGCAAAAATTAATATAGAGAATACTACAAATTCGGTAATATAGATTCTCTGACCCGGTTTTCATATGTATGGTTACTTCTTACATATTCCATGCCTTGTTGTGCTATTTTACATCTTTCTTCATCATGTTTAAGATAATATTTAATTTTTTCGTATGCTTCATTGGAAGATTTAACAGTGACTAAATGTTTACCGTCCTCAAAAAAATAGTCCATTGATTGAGTCCATTGAGTTAAGTGAAACCCACCACTGGCTAAAATTTCAAAAGAACGCATAGACTGTTGTGTCTTTGAAATATCACTGCACTGTACCCCCAAAACTACTTTAGAAGAAGCACATATGTCCGGAATGTCTTCATTAGGATGAAAACCTTTATATAAAAGTGGATTCTTTAAATATTTCATTCCTAATGAGCAGTCCCAGAACGCACCGTAAACGTTAAATTTGTAACCTTCTTTTGATAATTTGACAGCAGGTTTAACTATTATGTCAAAACCCTTTAATCTGGTAGGATGGCTATAACAACTGGCCTGTAATATAATGTCCAGATCATATCTGGAATTATATTTTCCGGGTTTATGATAGTCCGGATTACATCCAAACATCATTAAATGAGCATTTAATCCCAAACTCCTGTATTTCTCAACACATTCAATTGCAGGTGATACTATCAAATCAGCATGTTTTGAAGTAATGGGTAACATTAAATCATACAATACAGGGTCTTCCGTAGCCCAATATATAAATTTTTTATTAAAATCTCTGCAAGCATCCGGAACTGCATTGTAGTAACGATTTGCTCCGTTTAAAAATACAAAATCGCAATCTGAACGCTTAACGGCGTTATACATAATCTGATATTTTTCTTCATCAGAAAGTGTAGCAGTCATACATTTTGGATATTTTAATTCTTCAAACTGTAATCTGTTTTTGGGCATACACACTTCAAAACCCAGCTTTTCAAATACCGGCATGATACCTTGTTGCAACATTGGAGAAGGATTCAGGTCAAAATATAAAATTTTATACATAAGAAACCCCTCTTATTCATTTTGAACTATTAATTATTGAAAATCTTTAAATTGCTCCAGTAATTCGGGTGACATAACATGCTGGCTAAACATAGAAACATCGCACCATATATCGTATCCCGCCTGCTTTGCCGAGCGACAAAAATACTCGTCTTCTCCTTGTTTATGCCATCCATATTTTGCTTTAGAACAAACCTCTTTACTGATTAAAATACATGCCCCGGTTAAATCACAAGGAACAAGTGTGTCAACAGAATTTTTATCAAAATATTTGACTCTATAAGTCACTATATGCTCATATCTGCTATTATCTACTTTTCTTAATATGTTAGGATATTTGTATGCTTCATCTATGGATTTAGTAACCAGGTATCCATTATACAAAAGTGAAGACACAATATGTTTGTTATGTGATAATAATCTTTTTAAAATGTCTCTTTTAAACAAAATGTCACAATCTGAACTAAACAAATAGTCGGCATTCAAATTAATACATTTTTTCAATAATTTGTTGCGAAGTTCGGCAAGCCAATAATAACTGTACTTTTCACGAATATCCATCTTTCTGTCGTCTGTAAATTTAATTTTGCTATTGCAAACCTGTATAACAATAGAATTATATTCCTTTTCATGTTCTTGTTTAAATTCCTTTAATAAAGCTAAACTATTATCTGTACAATTATTAACTATCCAGTAAATATCTATTAATTTCCTATCATAATCGAGGTAATATAAGTTTCTAAGGTAATAAGGGATTACCCAATCTCTCGAATTTACCGGGCAGGCAACAAGTATTTTTTTTTATGTTCTATGTTATCCGACATTTAGGCAGCACCCTTTATTATATTATTATGTAAGCGCTGTTGCCGTTACAAATATTTTACCTCGTGTAACACAAATCTCCATTACCACATATTATGTAAAGGAGAAAGGGGGAATTCTTATGGCAATCGTGAATGGTTTTATCACTGATGGCATAAAAAGCGTAAACTTTTCAGCCGATGCATCATGTATTGGTGGAGTACCGGAAGGCAGTATTGCCGGTACGATAAACAATATTTTTACCGGGGGACCTGTACTTGAGGACTTCACCTTCGCTTCTGCTACTCCGCTTCTGGTTGGCATTAATGAAGCACTAGACAGTATTCACGTTGTATACGACAATGTCACCGTAACAAACATTACTACCGAGGAAGTATTTACAGGAGGCACCGCTATTCTCACAACAAATGGTGTTAGTTCTACCGCATGGGAAGGTTCAATCACGATATTGTTTGACACAAGTATTTTAACATTCTTTGGGAGATTTACCGGAAGCACAATAGAAGATGCCACAGTAATTTGCCAGCTACTTTTGTGACCACTGTTTTTTTGCATTTCTTATGTCCAGTCATTTCCATCAGGACATCTGTATCCTGACTAAACCGGGTTTCTTGTCCCAAACGAAAAAGAACCGGTCTCATTTGTTGAACCGGTTCTTAATCTTCTGGTTATATACAGCAATCCTCTGCTAGAAATCAAATTTGTGCTGAAAAAACCCGGCCTTTCTCATGGCTTTGACAACTATGCAGACAGTAGGGCCCAGAAATATCCCTCCCAGTCCAACAACCTTAAAACCTACATACATGCTGATTACTGTGGTCAGTGGACTTAAACCTATGTTCTGTCCCAGAATTTTGGGCTCGATAATCCGTCTGAGGACTATGATCAGCAGATAGAGAACAATAATTCCCACTGCCGTGAAACTGTCTCCGGTCATTAAAAGAAATGCCGCCCAGGGAAGCATCATAAATCCTGTGCCCAAGATAGGCAGAATGTCTACCAAAACAATAAGCAGGGCCAGGACTAGGGCATACTTGACATCCAAAACCAGCAGTCCCGCAACTATAAAAAGGTATGTAATCAGACTGATAATCAGCTGTGCCCGGACAAAACCAACTATCGCCCTATTGACATCATCCAGAATCATGTTGACTTTGTCTCTGGCCCTGTCACTAAAGAGCCTCAACAGGCTTTCCCTGAGTTCGGGCAGCTGCAGGCTGAAGAGATAAAAACTGACCAGGGTCACAATTAATACAACAAAGATATCAGGGATGGCTTTGGCTGTACCAACCAGGAACCCGGTTCCGGTACTTATCTGATTTCCCAGATTGACCGCCTCTCCAATAGTTGTCCGGATACTCTGGATTATCTCGACAGGCACATCCTCGAAGAATTCCTGGGCCTTAAGCACAATGGACTCAAGACTCCTGCCCAGCCTCTCGGCATATTCGGGCATCTGCCTGAGGAGAGCAGTAAATTGAATTATTATCTTGGTAAAACCCAAAACAGCCAATCCACCCACAAGGACAATAACCCCAAGGTAATTTACCGTTACAGCTATAATACGTTTCCCCTTTAACATTAAGTGCAGCTTTGACACAACCGGCTCAAACAGAACGGCAAGCACAAGGGCTACCAGGAACGGTACAAAGTGCGGGGAAACATAATATAGCAAGGCCAAGCTTATTAGGGTATATACAAGTTTGACAATAGGATGTACCAATACCAGCGCCTCCATCTTGGATATTATTTTAACTTTTAAATCGTTCAAAAGGGGCTCATTCACGCCCCTTTTTGACATGCTTGCCTTTAGTTCCGCAGGCTGTGTATCGGCGCCGGAATCCTGCCCCCTCTTTTAACAAACTCAACCGAACTATATTTATTCACAGGCATAATCGGCGCCCGCCCCAGGAGGCCGCCAAATTCAACATAATCTCCTACTCCCTTGCCAGGAGCCGGAATAATCCTGACTGCAGTCGTTTTTTGATTAATCACACCTATTGCCGCCTCATCGGCAATAATGGCCGCAATGGTTTCAGCGCTGGTATCCCCCGGAACGGCAACCATATCAAGTCCGACAGAACATACACAGGTCATTGCCTCAAGCTTTTCCAGGCTAAGGGCTCCATCCTCAACAGCCCTGATCATCCCGGCATCCTCACTGACCGGTATAAAAGCGCCGCTCAAACCACCAACATAAGATGAAGCCATAGCCCCGCCTTTCTTGACAGCATCATTTAACAGAGCCAAGGCAGCAGTAGTGCCATGAGTTCCGCAGCGTTCCAGCCCCATAGCTTCAAGTATTTCGGCCACACTGTCTCCGACAGCTGGAGTTGGCGCCAGGGACAAGTCTACGATACCAAAAGTTACTCCCAGCTTCTCAGAAGCTGCCCGTCCGACAAGCTCACCCATCCTGGTAACCTTAAAAGCAGTCCTTTTTATCATTTCTGCCAGGGTTCCGAAATCAGCCCCGCCCAGCTTTTCCACAGTCTGCTTGACCACACCTGGTCCGCTTACACCGACATTAATAACACACTCTGGTTCCCCCACACCGTGAAAAGCCCCGGCCATAAAGGGGTTATCCTCGGGCACATTGGCAAAGACCACCAGCTTGGCACAGGCCAGTCCATCCTTATCAGCGGTCAGCTCTGATGCCTTTTTGATTACCCTGCCCATCCCGTAAACGGCATCCATATTGATGCCCGCCTTGGTTGTGGCCACATTAACAGAGGAACAGACCCTCTCTGTTGTTGCCAGGGCTTCGGGAATTGCCCTGATAAGTTTGTTGTCACCGGATGTGCAGCCCTTATGTACCAGCGCTGAGAATCCGCCGATAAAGTTAACTCCTACCTCGGCCGAAGCCTTGTCAAGAATCCTGGCAAAATAAACATAATCATCTGTGGCACAGCTCTCGGCAAAAATTGATACAGGCGTAACGGAAATCCTCTTATTCACAATAGGTATCCCGTATTCCCGCTCAATCTCCTCACCTGTGGCCACCAGATTGCCGGCCAGCCTGGTAATTTTATCATATATCTTGCGCCCCACGACTTTGTGGTCACTGTCGGCACAGTCCCTTAAACTAATCCCCATTGTAATTGTCCTGATATCAAGATGTTCCTGCTGTACCATACGGACAGTTTCCAATATCTCCTGAAAACTAAGCAAAACGATTCCCTCCCGCCCTGTATCTTAAATCCTGTGCATAAACTGGAATACATCCTCATGCTGCACCTGTATCTGTAGACCGGTTTCCCGGCCTTTTTCCTCCAGCCTGTCTTTCAACGTCCCGAATTCAACTTTACAGTTAGTAATATCACAAACCATGACCATTGTAAATATGTCCTGAAGTATCGTCTGGCTGATATCAAGAATGTTGACATTGTATTCAGCCAATACCACCGATACCCCTGCAATGATTCCCACCTTGTCCTTACCCAGTACTGTGATGATAACCTTGCTTCGTGCTCCTTCACTGCCGGATATTTTATATTCCTGCACCGGTCTCAACTCCTTGTTAGAAATCTTTTTTAAATATAATAATAACATTATAACAGGTGAATGCTGGAAAAGCCAGTTTGACTAAACTAAATATATATTCAGAGATTGGGCAAAATAGAACAGATAAAAAACACTAATTCATAATTTTGCTATTAAAGACTGCACCTGGGAAGGAGGCTGCCTATTGTTTGAAAATGACAGTGATTTCTTTTTCCTTGAGAAACCACCGGTTAACCTTGAGGATGCCCCACCCCATGTGGAACCTCTGGAATCTTCAAACACTGATGTCAAAGTAAGAATTTCCGGACGACATATTCATATTTCCCCAAAAGACCTGGAACTGCTCTACGGTCCCGGTTATAATCTGACCAAGTACCGTGACCTGGCCCAGCCGGGGCAGTATGCTGCCAAGGAAACCCTTACGGTGGTGGGCCCCAAGGGGGTCATAGAAGGTATCCGGATCCTTGGCCCCATAAGAGATAAGACCCAGGTAGAGATTTCCGGAACAGACGGCTACCACCTGGGGATGGAACCACCGGTCAGGGACTCCGGCAATATTGCCGGAACGCCAGGCATAGTCCTGGTGGGTCCCTATGGGGCAGTTACCCTAAAGGAAGGGGTAATCCTGGCAGCAACTCATATTCACATGAGCCCTGATGATGCCGTAAAGCTGAAACTCAAAAACGGCGACCGGGTACAGGTGCTGGTCGATGGCGAACGGGACTTAATTTTCACTGAAGTTCTGGTAAGAGTAGACAAGAGCTTTATTACCGAAATGCATGTTGATACTGATGAAGCAAATGCCGCCGTAATCGAAGACGGTGATTATGTGACTATTATCGGGAAGATACTTGTTTCCTAAGTGAGGTGTTTTCGGGAAATGACCGTAGGGCGAATTAGGTGTGGAATTGTACCGATTTCCCGGAACACCGAAAATAGAGAAAACGAAAGGAGGAGTATAATGATGAAAGTGGAAGATGATAAGAAAATTCCCCAGACACAGCATAAAAAGATATATGACAAAGGGGAACAGATAGAAAACACCCTGACGGTGCTGGATAGTCCGGATGACAGGATAACAGAGCAAAAAGGCCATGGTATCACCATTGTTAAAAATGATAATCCTGATGATATAGAAAGCCAATAAGCTAAAAAAAGGGGGTGATTTCATTCCGAAATCGCACCCTTACCTTTTAAAGCAGATTAATTTTTTCCACAAACCGGGCAGTGCAAGTCAGGTTTAACCTCAACCTCCCTGAAGGACACCTCAAGGGCATCATACATAAGCAGTCTGCCGGTCAACAGTCTCCCACTGCCTGTCAGCAGCTTAATAGTCTCCGCCGCCTGGATAGTCCCTATCGTCCCGGCCACAGCGCCGAGTACTCCGGGCGGATTTGGCATTGCTTCCGGGGGAGGCGGTTCACGAAAAACGCACTGGAAACAGGGACCTCTTCCCGGAACGATAGTCATAGCCTGTCCGAAAAAGCCAAGTATACCACCGTGAACAAAAGGCTTTCCTGACTTGATACAGACCTCATTGAGAATGTACCTGGTTGGAAAATTATCTGTACAGTCTATAACAATATCATACCCCTCTATAAGGTCCCCTGCATTCTTCCTGCCGATCCTTTCACCAACAGACACAAGCCTTATTTCAGGGTTCAGTGCAGATAACTTTTCGAATGCAGAAACAGCCTTAGGCTTCCCCAGATCAGGGGTTCTGTGCAGTACCTGCCGCTGCAGGTTGCTCAGGTCAACGATGTCAGAATCGGCGAACCCGATGGTCCCTACCCCTGCCGCAGTAAGATAATAAAGCACCGGTGACCCCAGACCCCCGGTGCCTACCACCAGCACTCTGCCGGTCTTGAGCTTACGCTGCCCGGCTTCACCTATTTCCTGCATTATAAGCTGCCGATGATACCTTTGCTTTTCTTTTACACTTAATCTCCCATTTAAACCTTCATCGGTGCGGTCCATATTCATACCTCTTCCTGCCGCAAAATCTCCGCTTGGTGAACTACGCAGCCGGCCAGGACAGCCGCATTAATACATTAAAACATGATAAGCAGCCAATCATTCCTCGACCCTGCTGAACCGGGAAACAGCTCCCCTTAATTCTCCGTCAACTATAATAGGGTTCATTTCAATTTTATAAAGAATCTCGTCTACAATAATAGTGCCGCTTCTCGATTCACGTTTCCTAAGGATAGTATCCATTCCCAAAGCAGGAAACAACTCCCCAACGGACTGGCCGATAATGTTTTCAGCATTTATGTCCCATAATTCCTCTGCCTTGCTGTTAAAGACATTTATCTTTCCTTCCGGATTAATGGCTAATATGCCATAAACAGCCAGGTCAATTATCTTTGAAAGCCCTTCAATTGACTTTTTGTAATGATCCATAAATGCAGATGCCAGGTCAGTACGGGTCAGCCATCCCACCATCTTGCCCTCTTTATCCACAACAGGGAGCCGTCCAACCGGAATATTCATGGCTTCTTCCACCGGCATAGTCTCCCCGATTGAAATAACATTCTTGTTCATCAGCCACTCTATTGGAGTGTCTAAAGGCTTGCCAATTGCCCTCATAAGGTGTGTCTTGGTAAAAACCCCGACAACCTTACCGTTATTGTCGACCACAGGTGCGCCGTCAATAACCCTGTCCAGAAATAACTGGTTGACCTCTTTAATAGTCTGATCTTTTCTTAATTTAAGAACTCCCTTGGACATTACATCCCTAACCAAAACTCTCATAAAATCCTCCGCTTTTACAAATAATCTGAATTTCCCTATACAATATCATACAATAAATCTGAAAAAAAATCAGTAAAACTTATGAAAAACCAAATATTTGACCATACTTTCTACAGGAGGTCGGTAGTTTTGACAGTTGAAAAGAGCATAAAAACAACAGGAAAGAAAAAAAGCAGGAAGAAAAAGAAACCTCTAACTCCAGTGGATAAGTTCAAAATTGAAACAGCGAAAGAACTTGGCTTGTGGGATAAAGTCAAGGATATTGGCTGGGCAGGGCTAAGCGCCGCCGAATCAGGGCAGATTGGAGGATATATGACCCGGAAAATGAAACAGCGGAGGCTGAACAACCTTGAGGAATACTCGGAGGCGCGTCTTAAGCGCGGGCGTAAACCTCCACAGTAGTAAGCTCCGGAAATGGCTGATAATGACATATGGTGAGCTGTTGCACCGATTTTCCGCAATGCCGCCTATGAGTCTAAACTGCAATCCCCCGGCAGCAAGGCAGCGTCCCCGAACTCGATGGCTCACTGAGTTGTCTCATAAGAAGCCGCCAGGAAAATCTTGTACAACAGCTCACCATATGCCGCAGCCATTTCCGGAGCCAACCCAGGGAGGGTGACACCCAATATAAAAATTTCTGTTGCCGAGGTGCTTACATAGTTGTTAGAAGAAAAAAAAGCAGGATACTCCTTGGAGATACGGTAGTACCGTTCCCGGGAATATCCCTGCCTCTTCAGTTATTGTTACTTTTGAGGCTTATCATCGATTAAGGCTTTATAGTAATCCCTGATATTTTCGTTGAACTTATCCATACAGTCTTTGCACACACACCAGCATGCCTTTTCCTTCTTGTCTTCGTCATTGAGAATGATGGAACATGTCAAAGCAGCATCCATTTCCTTACCACAAAGCTCACAGTTAGCGCATTTGAATTCTGACACCTTTATCCCCCCTTAGTTTAATTTGTGACTCATATAGCATATGGAGCCAGTATACAATTATTCCATATTTAAATTCGACACCTTAAAGCAGATTCCTGCCCGGATGAAGACAATATGCATAACATTAACAGGCTTAACGCTAAACCATTTATACCTGTCTTACCGCGTCCAGGCATTTTCCACACAGGGTCGTATAAACTGCATCCTTGCCAACTTCTTCACTGTATGTCCAACAGCGTTCACACTTGCCCCCTGCAGCCTGGGCCACTTTCACTTTAAGTCCCGGCATTTCCTCCGAAACAAATACATCTCCGGAAGCATTATCGATATTTTCCAGTTCTGCCCGGGAAACAATCAGGATAGAGGCCAGTTGGTCTGCTACCGGTTCAAGGAATGTGTAAAGCTCCTCACCGGCATATACTGTCACCGCAGCATCCATGGAATGGCCGATAACTTTATCCCGGCGGGCCTGCTCTAATACTTTGGCAATTTCATTTCGGGCCTTGATAATTTTCTCCCACTTGGCCTCGAGCTTTTCATCGATATAGTCTTCCCTGATCTGAGGCATTTCAGCCAGCTGGACACTTCCGGGCTCACCGGCAGATCGCGGAATATACCGCCAGAGTTCTTCTGAAGTAAATGCCAATACAGGAGCGATAATCCTGACGAGTGACGTTATAATCTCATACATGACAGTCTGGGCAGCGCGGCGCTCTCCGGAATCCGGCAAAGAAGTGTATACCCTGTCTTTAGCAATATCCAGGTAAAATGCGCTCATATCAACGGCACAGAAATTGTGTACCGCATGATAAACAACATGGAACTCATAGTTATCATAAGCATTTAAAACCCGCTTGCTCAGCTTGTGAAGCTTTAGCAGGGCCCACCTGTCAAGCTCTGTCAGTTCATTATAGGCTACCCTGTCATACTCAGGGTCAAAATCATAGAGGTTCCCCAGGAGATATCGCGCTGTATTCCTGATTTTACGGTATGCCTCTGACATCTGTTTCAGGATTCCCTTGGATACGGCCACATCTGCCTTATAATCAGCCGAGGATACCCACAGCCTGAGAATATCGGCCCCCATTTGCTTAATCACTTCAAGGGGGTCGGTCACATTCCCTTGTGACTTGGACTCTTTCCGGCCCTGTTCATCAACCAAAAAACCATGGGTCAGGACAGTCCCGTAAGGCGCCTTTCCGGTAGTAGCAACTGAAGTACAAAGTGATGAGTTGAACCATCCCCTATGCTGGTCACTGCCTTCCAGGTAAAGGTCAGCAGGCCAGGTGAGATCCGGCCAGTACTGGGGCTGGGTAAGCACCGCCCAGTGGCTGGAACCCGAATCAAACCAAACATCCATGATATCTGTCTCCTTGCGGAACCTGCCGCTGCCGCAAGCCGGGCAGGTTATACCCGGAGGCATAAGGTCCTTAGCTTCCCTGGCGAACCAGACATCTGAACCGTTTTCCTTTACCAGTTCCTTGATATGCTCAACAGTCCTGTCATTGATGACCTCTTTGCCGCAGTCCTCACAATAGAAGATGGGAATGGGAACACCCCATGTCCTCTGCCTGGAAATACACCAGTCCCCGCGGTCGGCAATCATATTATAAATACGGTTACGGCCCCATGACGGGACCCACCTGACTCTGTCAATTTCTTCAAGCGCCTGTTTCCTGAAACCGTCGATTGAAGCAAACCACTGCTCAGTCGCCCTGAAAAGAATTGGATTCTTACAGCGCCAGCAGTGCGGATACTGGTGCTTGATCCATGACATCTTCATCAGGGCTCCGATTTCCTCCAGTTTGACAACAACACTCTTATTGGCCTCATCAGTAGTTTGGCCTTCAACAAAACCACCTTCAGCGGTAAACACACCCCTGTTGTCAAGTGGTGAAATAACCGGAAGGTCGTATTTTTTGCCGACCTCAAAGTCCTCGACACCGTGTCCCGGAGCTGTGTGAACACAACCTGTACCCTGTTCCAAAGTAACATGGTCACCCAGAATCAGCAGGGATTCCCGTTCCATAAACGGGTGTCTGCAGGTGATGCCTTCAAGGTCGGAGCCATTGAAATTCTGTTTTACTGCATAATTTTCAATGCCGACATCTGCCATAAACTGCTCCAATAACCCCTCAGCCACCAGCAGTTTTTCTCCATTTGCAACCGTTTCCACCAGCACATAGTCAAAATCAGGGTGCAGGCAGATGGCGACATTGGCCGGCAATGTCCACGGTGTTGTTGTCCAAATAACCACAAAGGTGTTCTCTTCAGGAAGTACATCCTTACCATCCTGCACCGGGAACTTAACATATATAGAAGCAGATTTCTTGTCACCATATTCAACTTCTGCTTCAGCCAGGGCTGTTTCACAGGAAGCACACCAGTATACGGGCTTCAGTCCCTTATAGATATAGCCGCGTTTGGCCATTTCTCCAAATACTTCGATCTGCTTAGCCTCGAAATGGGGCTGCAGGGTCAGATAAGGATTGTCCCAGTCACCCCTGACACCCAGGCGCTTGAACTGCTCCTTCTGGATGCCGACAAATTTCAAGGCATATTCCTGACATTTCTTTCTGAATTCTACGAGCCCAGCTTCATGGCGGTTGATTCCCAGGGCCTTAATTGCCTGCTGCTCAATGGGGAGCCCATGGGTATCCCATCCGGGAACATAGGGTGCATCAAACCCGTTCATTGATTTATATTTAACAATAATGTCTTTCAGCACCTTGTTTAAGGTATGTCCCAGATGAATATTGCCATTAGCATATGGAGGCCCGTCATGCAGGATAAACTTGGGTCTGCCTTCATTTTTTTCCTGGACCCTCCTGTAAATATCCTGCTTTTCCCAGAAATCAAGTATCTCCGGCTCCCGCTCCGGAAGGTTCCCCCTCATAGGGAAATCGGTCTGCGGAAGGTTTAGTGTCTTGCTGTAATCCATTTAATTTTCCTCCTCTATTCCAGCTTTCAGGCATAAAAAAACCCCGTCCCATAGGGACGGGAGTAGTTTTCCCGCGGTACCACCCTAAATTCCGTTATAGCTGACAGGCATCATCACTCGGCACTGCCAGTACGGCTCTTATTTGCCTGCAGGATAACGGCTGCACCGGTACAGCTTACTCAACTTTCGGCTGCACAACTCCGGAGTGATTTTCGGCACTGTTACAGCGTCCGGCTCGCACCCTCCCGGACTCGCTGACCCTGTTTAAGGCCTACTCGCTCCTTCATGGTCATTAATTTTATTCCTGAAACAATTATTATATAATTATATCCAATAGGTACGGCTTAGTCAACTTTCAGACACAACAACTGCATATACTTAATCTCCGACACCCAAAACACGCTGTAGTTCATCTTTAGTCACCCCGTAAAACTTAATCAGCTTTGTCCTTCCGGTGTGACCTGATAATATTTCTACCTGCTTTTTGGGTATTTTCAACAATGATGCAAAAAACTCAATGCACGCCGCATTTGCAGCCCCATCCACCGGAGGTGCGGTTAAAGTTACTTTGAGCATGTCCCCCAGTTCACCGGCAATCCGGTTTCTGGAAGCCCTTGGCTGAATCTTGACCTTAACAGCCGTTCCATTAGAATGTTCCTGAATATCCAAGGCAGCGCCTCCCTGTCAGGCGGGATTACCTGTTTAACCTATTTTAATACCGGCCTCTTTGTCAGTCACAGTCACTGCTGCTTCCCCCGCTGCTGCTTCATTAAAAAGAGTCTGATCAAATCTCACTTCTTCCTCTTCCCCGATCAGCTCCAAATGGCTCTTGAGGAAGGAACGGAACTTGACCCGGAACACCTGGGCTTCTTTACGAACATCTTCATACTCCCTGATAATATTCTTAACCTGTTCCTCGGCAGCAGCAATAATCTGTTCTGCCTTGAGACGGGCTTCCTGGATAACAGCATCTGCTTCCCTGCGGGCGCCGTTTTTCATCTCATCAGAAGTCTGCTGGGCAATAACCAGGGTTTTCTGGAGAGTCTGCTCCAGTTCCTGATAAGTGCCGATATCTGAATTCTTTGCCTCCAATGCCTCTTTTAACCCGGCATTTTCTTTGAACAGGACTTCATATTCTTTGACAACCCGATCAAGAAATTCGTCAACCTCTTCCTCATCATAACCGCGAAAAGCCTTGCGGAACTCTTTGTTATGGATATCCAAAGGGGTCAATGTCAAATCCAGCACCTCCCAAACCTTTTATGCAAGGTATTAAGAGATACTTCTACCCACAGGAAATAAAATCCTCTGTAATGTGATAAAATCTACCAAAAAAGTTCCTAAGCATACCTCTTTATAATTAGGGCAATTCTGCCTTTCTTGGTCTCACCTTTAACCCGGTCAATTTTCATCCTGCCTCTTCCTCTGATGGATATCCGGTCACCCTCCTGTACCGGGGAAGCACAATCAGAAACAGCGACCCAGTTGACCCGGACCTTTTCCGCCTTGATCTCATCAGCCATTTTGCTTCTGGAAATACCGAAGCCCGCTGCTGTTACCGCATCCAGTCTGAGGGAAGACACCGTGGCAAAGACCTCCTTCACCTGCTCTTCCGGCAGCTTCAACTGCTCCAGTGGTACAATATTGGCCTCAACCCCCAGGCGGTTTACCTTGGTCAGGTTTCCAGCGATATATTCAAGCATGTCACGGTCTGCAATGACCTGGGAGCCGCCCTCATATACTAGAATGTCTCCAATTTTTTCCCTTTTTATACCAAGTGAGAGAATCGCCCCCAAAAAATCCCGGTGTGTCAGGTCGCGGAACCTGCAATTTCCCATTATTGACAGCAGGCCCAGCCCGTCATCCTGTGTGCCTGCTTCCATATAGTCAGGACAAACTACTGCTCTTCGCCTTTCAGCTTCCTCATAGCCTCCGGCCCATATAAAAGAAATCCCCGATTCTAAAGCTAAAACCTGCGAAAGCAGTTTTTGCCGGTGCGGGTCATAAATATCTGTGACCTCCACGCCGGCAAACTTTATGGCAGATTGTATTTTATCCAACACCCGTGCAATAACTATTCGGTCCTCAGGTTTTGCGTGTTCAAGTATCTCTTTTCTATTCACTGTCAATTCTCCGAAGTCAGAATATCAATAAAAAAGCATGAATATTAGCTGTTTCACCAGGGTACGCGCAAATTCCAGAACCAGAAACAGCACAATCGGTGATAAATCAAGTCCCCCTACAGGTGGAATCAGTCTGCGGAAGGGGGCCATTAAGGGCTCTGTTATTTCCATAACAAACCTGATTAACGGGTGATACGGGTCTATTCTGGTAAACATCGGTATAAAAGATAAAATAATCCGTGCTATAACCAACCACCTGATAACATCAAACATCACATCAACAACCAGCCATATCAAAAAAAGAACCTCCCAGCTTGCCCGGTCCGGACCGGTTTATTTGTCAGACAGCTCTGTTAATCTTTGCCCAGTTCTCCGGCTCGTTCAGCCGCAGCCATAACAGCATCCATCAGGGCTGCCCTGACCCCTGATTTCTCCAGGACATGAAGCCCGGCAATAGTGGTTCCACCCGGAGTTGTAACCATGTCCTTCAGGACGGCAGGATGCCTGCCGGTATCTCTGACCATTTTGGCAGCTCCAATAAGGGTCTGGACGGCCAGAGATGCAGCCACATCCCGAGACAGGCCTGCCCTTACGGCTCCGTCGACAAGGGCTTCAATAACAAGAAAAACATATGCCGGTCCACTGCCACTGAGACCTGTAACTGCATTCATCAGGTTTTCCGGCACCCGGACCGCCAATCCGGTACATTCCAGAATATCTTTTACCAGTTCCTCCTGCTCAGTGTTAACAGAAGACCCGGGAGTATATGCCGTGGCGCCCTCACCTATCAGACAAGGCGTATTGGGCATAACCCTGACCACAGGCGTGCCGGAAGGCAGCAGGCCTTCCATAAATTCAAGAGAAATCCCGGCTGCTATAGAGACGTGTAATTGTCCTGCAGACACCTTGGAGGCAATTCCGGCTAAAACATGGCCCAGGACAAAAGGCTTCACTGCGTGAATAACCACTGCAGCATTGTCCACCAGCTCCAAGTTATCCTGTACATAGTTTATTCCGTAAGTTTCAGTTAAATACCGGCCCCGCTCACAATTAACGTCACTCGCCCATATATTTGATGCGTCTGCAAACTGCCTTCCCAGGAGGCTTTTGATAAGGGCTTCAGCCATTGCGCCGGCTCCGATAAAACCGATATTCTTTTTAATAGACATAATCGCGGCCCCCCGTTAGCGAACCCAGGTGAACAGGCCCTTTTCCTTGTCTTTTTCCTTTTCGGCGTTCTTTGCTTCACTGGCAATATCCATATTGCTGGGAACAAACAGGAATATTCCATTCCCCACTTTCTGAGTACTTCCATTCAGGGCATATGTAGTTCCGCTGATAAAATCAACCACCCTTTTCGCCAGTTCCTTATCAGCTTCTTCCAGGTTAACTATCACAGGCCTTCTGGTCTTCAGGTTATCAGCAATGTTCTGGCAGTCTTCAAAGACTTTGGGTTCACAAACAACCACCCTGATGTTCTTCTGGGTGTGAAGACTGAAAATATTGCTGTTTTTCTTTTTCTTTGCCGACGAGTCATCTTCAGCAACCATGGTTTCCTCATCTTCGAGAATTTCCACTTCTTCCTCTTCAAAGCCCATAAACCCAAGAACCTTGTCCATAATCCTGCTCATTCCGACTTCCCCCTTTTCGTTTTAATAACCGCCTTCTTATTTTCTCGTACCAAAAATTGCGCTGCCAATCCGGACAAGGGTTGCCCCTTCCTCAATGGCAACTATATAATCATTGGACATTCCCATAGAAAGATGCCGCATATCCACACCCGGAAGGTCCATTTTTTTCACATTCCCGGCGAGCTTCCTCAGTTCACGGAACACCGGCCTGATTTCCTCAGGATCTGAAACATAGGGTCCTATAGTCATCAGCCCTCTAATCCTGATTCCCTGAAGCTGCGCCGCAGTTTCAACAAAATCAATAACCTGGTTAGCTTTGATACCGTATTTATTGGGGTCCTCGGCGATATTAACCTGAACCAGCACATCCATTACCCTGCCCATTGAGCTCATCCGCCTGTTAATTTCTTCCGCCAGTACAGCGCTGTCTAAGGAATGAATCAGGGAAACCTTGTCAGTAATATATTTTACCTTGTTTCGCTGCAGGTGTCCAATAAGGTGCCATTCTGCCCCCTCTACGAGGGGGTACTTTGCAGTAAGCTCCTGAACCCTGTTTTCTCCCAAAATGAGCAGTCCGGCAGACACCGCTAACCTGACAGTTTCTACAGGTACTGTCTTGGTAACAGCCACTATCCCAATTTCTGCCGGGTCTCTGCCGGACCTGGCTGCAGCCTGCCTGACATCTTCCAAAACTTCATTAATATTTGAGGTTAAATCACTCATCTCAAAAAGAGCACCACCTTATTGAAAATCCCCGGAACGGCGATCAACCAAAATTTAGGGCAGCTTAAGAGTGAAGCCCTCTTTAACATATTGGGGATTAAGGACTACTTTCAGGTCTGCTGTGACACCGGTAATCACTACTTTATCACCGACCCGGCCCTGGATTTCAACACCCTTCCACCTTACCCGCTCCTTATAAATTGTAAAAATTCCATCCTTTCCTTCCTTGCGCACAAGGGCACCGGCAGGAATGAAGAACCCTTCATACCTCTCTGTGATTACTTTAAATATGATGGTTCTTGGAGCTATCAGGTTGTTGGCATAGCTGGTCAAGCTAAGCAGCAGCCGACCGGAGTTGCCTCCAAAATCCTTTTCAGACAGGACAGCATAGGAGACATCTTTTTCATCAGAGCCTAAGGAAAGCAAAACAGTACTGCCTTTTTCCATATCTATAGAATTTACTTCATCAGAGGGAACTGCAATAACAAACAGGGGTTCCAGGTTGTTGACTATTTTAAATACCGGGCTCCCTTCCTCGATCTGATTCCCCGGCAGAACCTGTTTAACCTCTGCCTGTAGTGTTTGGACTTTTTCCAAATCCAATTCATTAATATTCTTCCTTGAATAAACTTCTTCCAGGCCATCCAGGTGATAGCTGACTATTCCGGCCCGGGGCGCTGTAATATTATATGCCTTCTCCCCCGAATGGCTGTCCAGTGATACTGCCACCACCTGAGCCACTACCTGTCCCACCCGGACACGCTCCCCTCCCGGAACAATCACCTTCAACAGGCCTGTCCTGGGCGCAGCTACCGGTATCTCATCCCTGACGAGAATTCCCTGTGCGGGAACAGCTGCCTGCACAATACCCCTGCTGACCATCTCAACTTTGGCCAAACGGGCCACTACCAGGTCGTGAACAAAGTTGTATGTTAAAAAAATGAGATATAACGATATAAGTATCAATACTAACTTGCGCAGCGCTCTGCTTGGATTTCTGCGAACTCGAACCCTTACTTCTGCCTCGTTCTTCGATGTCTGCATAAATTATCGTCCTTCCCCGGTTCAAGCCTGTAACAGGAAATATATTCTACATTTGGCCCAACAACTCCTGCTATTGCCGAAAATTTGCGGTAGGTAGAATCAATTACTAAGATTGAATGCGGAAAATCCATTGTATACAGCAAAAATCAAATAAGGGCAGATGTATTCCCAGGCAGACAAATCTCTGCCTCTCGGAACACCTCTACCCTATTCATATTTATAATCAACTTTAATCATTTAAATCGGGACGTTCTCCGGTAACCAGATATATCACCCGTTCCGCGATATTTGTGGCATGATCTGCAGTTCTTTCAATATACCGCCCTACAAACAAAAGGTAAGTTGCCTGGGTAATAGTCCTGGGGTCTTCCATCATATATGTGAGCAATTCCCTGAAAATCTGCGAATATATGTGGTCTACTTCATCGTCCTTTTCATTAAGTGTACCCGCCAGTTCGACATCACCTTTGACATAAGCATCCAGTCCATCCTTTACCATCTGCTGGGTCAGGGCCGCCATCCTGGGGATATCCACCAATGGTTTAATCAGGGGCTGTCCGGCAAGCTTTTTGGTGACCTTGGCAATATCCTTGGCATGGTCTGCCATTCTCTCAAGGTCAGTGATAATTTTAAAACCGGTGCTGATTTTTCGCAGATCCTTGGCCATCGGCTGTTGTGTGGCAATTAGTTTGAGACATAGATTCTCAATTTCAAGTTCCATCTGGTCAATTATTTTGTCTCCCTTGATAACACTGTCGGCGAGTGAAACATCCTGTACTGCCAGGGAATGAACCGCATTATATATCGCCTGTTCCACAAGGCTGCCCATGCGCAGGATTTCCTGCTGTAATTCTTCGAGGGCCCGGTCAAATGATTGGCGTGGAGAACTCATAAGGTTACTCCCCCTTCTATAAATGGTTTGTAATAAATATTTTATAGTAATTCCCGCGGTTTTCCAATAATATTTTAACCAAACCGACCGGTAATATAATCCTCTGTCCGCTTATCTACAGGTGCGGTGAAAATATTTTCGGTAACCCCAAATTCAACCATATCCCCGGTCAGGAAAAAGGCTGTATAGTCCGAAACCCTTGCAGCCTGCTGCATATTGTGCGTAACTATAATAATAGTATATTTCTCCTTAAGCTCAGCCATCAATTCCTCTATCTTGAGTGTGGAAATAGGGTCCAGGGCGGAGGACGGCTCATCCATCAGCAGAACCTCAGGTTCGACTGCCAAAAGGCGGGCAATACAAAGCCTCTGCTGCTGACCTCCCGACAAGCCCAGGGCAGGTTTTTTGAGTCTGTCGCTGACCTCCCCCCAGAGGGCGGCGTCTTTCAGACTCTTTTCCACTATTTCATCAAGCCTCTTTTTATCTTTCAGACCATGAATCCTCGGTCCGTAGGCCACATTATCATATATTGACATTGGGAAGGGGTTGGGCCTCTGAAAAACCATACCAATCCTTTTACGCAGATTAACTACATCAATTTCGGAGCCGAAAATGTCAGTTCCATCCAATTCGACCTCTCCCTCAATACGGACACTGTCGATAAGGTCATTCATCCGGTTTAATGTACGCAGAAAAGTCGATTTCCCACATCCCGAAGGGCCTATTAAAGCTGTAACCATGTTTTCCTGGATGTCCATATTGACTTTCTTCAAGGCATGGAATTCACCGTAATAAAGTTCCAGGTCTCTTACCATGATTTTTGAAGGCATCCTGAGCGCTTCCTCCCATCAAAACCTGCACAAGGCAAATTAATTAAAAGCCGAATTTACTATATCATAGTATCTTTAGTAAAATGTTATTAGATTGTTAAGTTTGTGTTAAAACGCCGCAGCAGGCCCGTCAAGACTTTCCAGTCCTGATAATATCGATCAGCGCCTCCGGCATCCCCCTCTCCGCCATTGCCTTGGCAGTCGATGCAGCATCATATTCCACAAAGATAATTTCCGCAGTGTTTTTGCCGTTTATTTCAATCAAAGCATATGTAGCCCTGGGGTCACCGTGTTTGGGTTTACCGACACTCCCGGCATTGACCAGCAGCTTTCCGCCTACCGATCTGATAAACGGAATATGTGTATGGCCGCATACCAGGACATCTGCCGTACATTCCATAAGGATACTGTTGACCTCCTTATCCGAAAGGTTCTCATGAAGGTATTCGTTTAGCTTCCGCGGACTTCCGTGAACTATCCTGATACCGGCATTTTCAGTCCCCATGTCAATCCCAAAGGGTAGCTGCTTTAAATAGAGCTTGTTCTCGGCGGTGACATTTTCTGCAGTCCACCGAACAGAGAAGGCCCCTATAAGGGCAGCTTCTTCATCCTCATAATCGCACCCGCAAACCATTCTTGAGTTTCCAATTGTATCATCGTAATTTCCCATTACACTGGGGATATTTCTCCCCTGAAGCAATTGGATAACCTCATTGGGAAACGGCCCATAACCAACAATATCCCCAGCGCAGCAAACGGTATCCACCTCTCTTTTCTCAATATCAGCCAATACCTTTTTAAGAGCCTCCAGGTTTCCGTGGATATCGGAAATAACAGCAAGCCTCAAGAAAAGTCACCCCCAATAAATAATTTAGATAATAGTTTCGTTATAAATAATAGAATCCCCTTTTTTCGAGCCATTTTAACATATCAAGGCAATATTTACTCCATAAATACTGATTAAAGTTGAAATTATCACAAAATACCCTTATAATTTTAGATGAGCAGTCTAAAAATTATGTTTTCTTGAAACGGTGGGACATATATGAAAAAAATAAAATCAGACGAATCTTCTGCTGTAGAAGAACTTGCCCTGGGAGATAAACTAAGGGCGCTGAGAGAAGAACGTAAACTTACCCTTAAGGACATGGGTGATCTTACGGGCTTGTCATTTACTTACCTGAGTGAAATTGAACGCGGTACAGTATGCCCCTCTGTGGAAACCATCAGATCCCTGTCCCAGTTTTTTGATATACCTGTCAGCATGCTGGTAAACAGCCAGAAAACCAGCAGTCTTCCAACCAAACTTCAGTATATAAGGAAATTAAAGAATTTATCCCAAAAGGAGCTGGCACAACGAGCAGGGGTTTCCCCTGGACTCGTGGCTCAATTGGAACTCGGCAAGGTAAACGCATCCCTGAAGACCGTGAATAAACTGGCAGATGCCTTGAATATCTCTGTCTGCTACTTAATAATGGACCAGCAGGAAATTGACGGAGTAATGGCCGGAATCAGTCCAACACTGAGAAATATGCTGCAGGATCCCAAAATCCAGGCTACAATAGGTTCAATATGCACCTTAGATGAAGACCAGTTAAAACTTGTGCTGAATTTTATTAACATGGTTAAAAACCCTATATTTTAAACAATATGTGTAACTCTAATTAAAGGATGTTATCAGCGGTGGGAAGTGTGATGCTTTCCAGTGGCTGATGGCATCATTTTTTATGGTCAACATTTCTTATTAACTTTTTTATGGTCATTCGCCCATAAAAAAGAGGAAATTGATGGTTACGTGTCGAAATTTGTATCATTATATGGTTTTTTAACCCAAACGGTTATTATTTATATATATCAGGTTACCAAACATGCAGAGCGCAAAAACTGACAAGGAGGGAAGTTTATGTTTAACCGGGAAAAACCATTATGGCTTTTTGTAATAATTACTCTTACATTAGTCATGATGGGTTCTCTGGCAGGTTGCGGCGGTGATGACGACGAACTGGTGCTCAGGTACATCGCGGACGAGTTGGATTCAGCCAAAACTGCAGCCCCTGAAAACGGTGAAAAATCCGGTTCCGGGGCAGCTGCCCAGATAATCGAAGCAACAAACAGCTACCTTAACACAGGAAAAGCGCCGACTATTTCTGTCGAGGACGTCTACAATAATGTTATCATAGGAAAAGATCCCAGCTATCAAATCCTGAGTATCCGCAAACCGGAGGACTACGCCAGGGGACACCTTCAAGGAGCCATTAACGTGCAGTTCGGGCAGATTTATAAACAAGAAAACCTGGACAAACTGGATAAAAACAAGAAGATTATCGTAGTTTGCTATACAGGACATACCGCCAGTTATGCTGCCATGTTCCTAAATCAGCTCGGCTATGAAGCCTATGCCATGAAATTCGGCATGATGGGCTGGACTTCGGACAGTGATGTCCTTGCTCTGACCCCATTCACCAAAGCTGCAGACTATCCGGTAGAAACCAAGGTTAATACCGCAGAACCCACCCATGACCTACCGGCAATCAGCACCGGAGCCAAGGATGCTGCAGGTATTGTTGCTGCCCGCACTGGGGAATACCTGACATCAGGCAGGGCTCCAACCACCTCAGTGGAGGATGTCTATAATAATGCAGTTGTTAACAAAGACTCTGATTACTTCATTCTCAGCATTCGCAGACCGGAGGATTATGCCAAGGGACATATCCCCGGCGCTGTAAACATACCTTTTGCCCAGCTCGCCAAAGAGGAGAACCTGAAAAAACTGCCGCCAGACAAAAAAATTATCGTTGTCTGCTATACAGGACATACCGCCAGTTATGCTGCTATGTTTCTGAATCAACTTGGATATGAAGCCTATGCCATGAAATTCAGCATGATGGGCTGGACCTCGGACAGTGATGTCCTTGCCCTTGTACCGTTTACAGGAGCGCCGGGTTATCCTACTGTATCCGGCCCCAACCCTTAATCAGTGCAGATTACTTTGAAGATCAATTTATCTGGGAGGTGAACCAAATGAAAACCCGCCGCGGATGGGGTTTAGGTCTGAAAATGACAATATTTGCAGCTATTCTTGTGATTGTTACCACAGTCATCTTTGCATCTGTTGTCATTAACAGGGAAACAAATATGATCAACAGGGAAATCCTGAGTAAAGGAATGAGTATCGGTTCCGCTTTTTACGGGGTAGCCGTCAACAATATTCAGCATAACGAGTTTTATACCATTGAAGAGGGCTTTCTGGCTGTAACCAAGCAAAATAAGGATATCAGTTACCTGATGCTCATTGATAAAAGCGGCAAAATTTTTGTCCACAGTGACCCCAATGAAAAGGGTAAGGTTTTAAATGACCAGATAACTCAGATGGTATTACCGGTAGATGAAGCCGCATTTGTTGCTGAATCTCAGCCGACCGGTGACAAGATATATCATATCGCTATTCCTGTCACCTCCGACCTGGAACGCTGGGGATTATTAAGAATCGGGTTATCAAATACCAATGCACAGCTTCAAATCGCAAGCTCACGTAATTATGCCATTGGTTTGTCGATTGTACTGACTCTCATCGGAATCGGAGGTGCGCTGGTGTTCGGAAGAAGCGTTACCGGACCGATAAAATCACTAGTCAACAGTATGAACCAGATTGCCGCCGGAGACTTCACCGGTGAAGTCAAAGTCAAGTCCTCCGATGAAACCGGGGTGCTGGCTGATTCGGTAAATACCATGCTCAAGAGTGTCAAAAGACTGATATCTGAAGTAAAAAATGCAGGCCAGCAGATTATTCAATCAAGCCACCAGTTAGCCGGCCATGCTTCACAAACAGCCGGCTTCACTCAAAATGTCGCCGCCACCATAGAACAGCTTGCAGAGAAAAACAATCAACAGGCTGAAGATGTTACCGAAACCACCCATACCATTGAACAACTAAATCTCGCGGTTGCTCAAATAGCTTCCGGGGCGCAGGAACAGGCCGGTAATATCAACAACACCTCCTCACTGGTCAACGATATGGCAGGTGCGATACAGGAACTGGCCACAAACACCAAAAATATCACCGAAGCAGCAAACAAGACTTCTGATGTTGCTAACAGGGGCATGACCACAGTTGGGGAAACTATGGATGGCATGGAACGTATTAAAGCCAAAGTCTTTGAGACCGCAGGCAAACTTAAGGAACTGGCCGGGAATTCTGAAAAAATCGGTGAAATAATTATGGTGATTGACGAAATTGCCGACCAAACCAACCTTCTGGCCTTGAATGCCGCCATAGAGGCAGCCCGGGCAGGAGAATATGGCAAAGGCTTTGCCGTTGTGGCTGATGAGGTAAGAAAACTGGCTGAGCGCTCAGGCAAAGCAGCCAGGGAAATAGCTGAACTTGTAAAAGGTATCCAAAACGGAACCGGACGTTCTGTTAAAGCAATGGAAGAAGGCATCAAGGAAGTTGAATACGGTACTGAACTCGGCAAAAATGCCGACCTCGCTTTAAAGGAAATCGCTGAACATATTAATTCAGCCAATGAATTTATGCAGCACATATCCAACGCCGCAGAACATATTGCCGTTAACAGCGAACAGGTTGTTGCCTCCATCGAGAGCCTGGCAGCCATCGCCGAGGAGAATTCGGCCTCGGCTGAAGAAATGGCAGCCGGAAGTGATCAAGCCCTCTCTGTGGTCAGTAATATTGCCGCAAGTGTTGATACAACAGCAAATCTTTCAGAAAAGGTATCTGCTTCCACCCGGGAAATGGTGAACACCTCAACTGAAATTGCCGGGGCATCACAAAACCTTGAAAGACTTGCCCAAGCGCTGGAACTCTCGATCAGCAAGTTTAAAATCTAACAGTTGGCTTTCGGAAATAACTGGGAATGAAACATGGCGATATGTTGTACCGATTTTCTGCACTGCCGCCTATGAGTCTAAACTGCTACCCCCGGCAACAAGCCAGCGTCCCCGAACTTGATGGCTCAATGGGTATTTTTCATTAGAAGACCGCCGGGAAGTTTTGGCTTGCCAAAACTTCCCGGCGGTCTTCGCCATCTTCGGACATGCGGGGACTCCCTGGCTTGTTGCCTGTAATTGCAGTAAGACTGATAAACGGCGGCAGTGCAAGGAAAATCTTGTACAACATATCACCCTATTCCACGGTTATTTCCAAAGCCAACTGTCAAGGGACTCATCCTTGGTCACCACTCGGAAGGAAAAATGTAAAAGTACTGCCCCGGCCTACCCTGCTGGCTATATCTATGGTTCCACCATGGACTTCCAGAATGTGTTTTACTATTGCCAGGCCTAGTCCGGTCCCACCCATTTCGCGCGATCTGGCCTTATCAACCCGGTAAAAACGTTCAAACAGGCGTGGAATACTCTCCCACGGAATACCGATACCGGTGTCTTTAACCGCCACTTTAATCCCGTTCTTGACTCTTATAGCAGTAATATTAATGCTGCCCCCCTCAGGGGTATATTTAATGGCATTATCCACAAGATTTATCATAAGCTGCCCAATCATGTCGCTGTCAACCTTTAATGCAGGTAGTGGGCTCTTTATGTCTACATTAAGGGAAAGGCTTTTTTCATTAGCCTGGGGCGAAAGCACTGATACCACATTCGAAATTAGCCTTTCCAGGTTAACAAGCGTCTTATGTATTTCGCCCTGTTTAGCCTCAATCCTGGACAGGCTTAACAAATCTCCGATCAGCCTATTCAACCGGTCGGCCTCATCGTTAATTATTTCCAGGAAATGCCTGGCGGTTTCCGGTTCCTTCAGCGCCCCATCCAGCAGCGTCTCCACAAAGCCTTTGATGGAAGTTAACGGTGTCCTTAATTCATGGGAGACATTGGCAACAAAGTCTGTTTTCATCCGCTCCACTTCACGAAAGGCCGTTACATCTCTCATCACTGCGACAACACCTACAACACCAGTTTCGTTGGTAAGAGGGGCGGTGCTTACCCGAAATGTTTTGGGGTCGGGCGTAAATACCTGAAGCTCCCGGGTAATCGACTCACTGCTGGACAGCGCCAGGTGGAGAAGCCTTTCCAGGTCAAAGTTACGTACTACCTCAATGACACTTTTCCCCAGGATGTGCTCATATTTTATATGAAACATCCGTTCTATGGCCGGATTTATCAACAGGATGTTGCCCTTCCCGTCAATAGCAATAACCCCATCATTCATACTGGTAAGAATAGCGCTGACCTTATTTCGTTCTTCAGTGATTTGGCTGATGGTGTCCCTGAGACGCTGTGCCATATAGTTAAATCCGCTTCCCAGAGCGCCGATTTCATCTTTTGCCTTTACATCAACATTTAAATCAAGCTTGCCTTCAGCCATTTCTTTAGCCACCCAGGTCATTTCCTGCAGTGGAACAACCAGAGTTGAGGTAAATGAGGAAACAACAACTACAGTCAATATAAGGGCCACAAAAATAGCCGTACCGATACTCCACCTGATATGATTTTGTCCCGCTTCAATCTCACTCCAGGGAACAGCAACCCGAACCGCCCCGTAAATGTCATTATCTTTTTTTACCGGAACAGCAAAATAAATCATCCGTTTACCCGCACTTGAACTATACCTGATAGCTTTCCCGGTTTGATTATCCAAGGCCTTCTGAATTTCGGGACGGCTGAAATGATTAACCATAGAATCCTTATCAGCTACTGAATCCCCTAACACCTGTCCTTTGGCGTCGATAACTGTAACCCTGGCAGCGATGTCTCTTTGTGCTTCATGAGCATAGACATCAAAATATTCCGCTCCTGCTCCATCTGAAAAATCATCTTTTAGGTTGTCAGCTAGGAGTTTGGCGTAGGATACCATATTTTCCTGGGTTTTGTCATACAAATACTCTTCCATTAAATTCATCAGGTAGAAGCCCAGCAGGAAAAGAAAGACTGCCGTGACACTGAAAAATACCGCTGTCAGCCGCCATTTGATGCTTTTGAACATTGTCAGCTTTTCTCCTTAAACTTATATCCTACTCCACGGACTGTTTCAATATATCTGGGGTTTGCCGGGTCAGATTCCAGCTTTTGCCTAAGATGCCTGATATGGACATCAACAGTCCTGGAATCGCCAATATATTCATATCCCCAGATAGTTTCCAACAAGAACTCGCGGGATAATACCCTGCCCCTGTTTTTAGCCAAAATCCGCAGCAGCTCAAATTCCTTCGGGGTAAGCTCGAGCCTGGTCCCATCAATAACCACTTCAAAACGGTCAGGATCAATAATCAAGTCATTAATGCGGATAACCTGTCCACTTATTTCCGGATTCTGCTGCTTTGCAGTGATACGCCTGAGCCGGGCCTTTACCCTGGCAATCAACTCGCGCGGGCTGAAGGGTTTGGTAATATAATCATCTGCCCCTATCTCCAGGCCCAGAACCTTATCGATCTCTTCGCTCCTGGCCGTAAGCATTATAATCGGGATCTCTGCCATTTCAATATCCTTTTGAATCTGCCTGCAGACTTCAAAGCCATCCATCTCCGGAAGCATTACATCCAGTACTATCAAGTCCGGTTTATGTTCTGCGGCCATTTTGTAAGCCTTCAGTCCATCCTGGGCGCTGATGACATTATATCCTTCTTTCTCAAGGTTAAACCTGACAAGTTCAACGATGTGGCTCTCATCATCAACTACAAGAATTGTGGGTTTACCCATAAAACATCATTCTCCCTCTTCGGATGCCGGTTACTTCCGGAGCATTATGAAGGCACCCATTCTCCCCGTTACTCCCTGGCTTCCCCTGTATGAAAACAGCATGTCCTGATTACACGAGGTGCATATATGAGACATTTCAACATTATCTGACCTAATCCCTGCCTGAACCAATATGTTCCTGTTTGCCGCGGGCAGATCCAGTCTGACCCTTCCATCAGCACCGGGATTCAGCACCTGCTCACACCAGTCGTATTGATGCCTGAACCGGTCTGAAACCATTACATCCACTTCATAGCAGCACCGGCCAATGGCCGGTCCGATTCCCGCCAGACAATCCCTTGGGTTGCTGCCGAAAACCTGTGCCATCTTCTTCAGGGCTTCTGCGCCGATTCCAGACAAAGTGCCCTTCCATCCGGCATGCACAGAGGCGATAACCCGCTTCACCGGATCCATTATAAAAAGAGGAACACAATCGGCATAAAAAGTAGCCAAAAGCACTCCGGGCACATTGGTAACCAAACCATCGGTGTCAGGCAGTGCGGTATCATAAGAAAACGCCCCCGCTCCGGCATGCTCCTGACCTACAACCCGGATAACGGAGCTGTGAACCTGCTGTGCGGTAACCATCTGCTCTATTTCAGCCTCCAGCGCCCGGCACACTTCCTGTCTATTCTTAATAACCGTCTCCGGATAATCTCCCACATGACAGGCAAGGTTCAAGGTATTATAGGGGTTTTTGCCTGCTCCGCCGTTACGGGTACTGAATCCGTGCTTCACCAGACCGGACCTGTTAAATGACGGGATTTCCAACATTACTATATTCCCATAAGCCTTTTGAATAAACCCCTGTTCCAAGAATATGCCCTCCCTGTTCAAGTACTAATTAAAGTTATTCTTTACAGCAAAACTTATTCCTCTATTTACTGATTAACATTCCCTGGAGCCATTTGCTTTAAAGCTAAAGGGCTGCCTTTTAAGGCAGCCCTTTAGCTTACTTTGCAAAAACATGGTTCCCAATCTGTTTAATAATGGGCCTGGTCCAAATCCATTTGCTGGTAGCCTCATGAGGATTCCAATAATACAGAGCTCCCATTGACGGGTCATCCCCATCAACCGCTTCCCTGGCTGCTTTGTATGCCTGAACATCGGGCTCAAGGTTAATCTGCCCATCTTCAACAGCAGTAAATGCTCCCTGCTGGAAGATTATACTCCTGATACTATCTGGAAAATCCTTGTGCTCCAACCGATTCAGGATAACCGCTCCCACGGCAACCATACCCTCATATGATTCTCCTCTGGCCTCGCCATAGATTGCCCTGGCGATTAACTCAAGGTCACCCGCCTCGGCATCGATAGCAGACATAGTTGCCCGGGAATTCCTGCTTACATTGGGAGACTTGGGAATCACCAGCAACTGGCCTTCGTAAAGCCTGTCAGCTGAAATCTGATGTCCGGTAATGTCCCCAGTGCTGACTTCAAATTTTCCGGCAACCCCTTCCAGGGTCTCGCCTTTCCTGACCCTGTAAAGAGTACCTCTGTCCGCGTCAGGGATCTTCAAAATCTGGTCCGGATATATCCAGATATCTTTAATTCCGTTTAAGGACATGATGTCTTCATAGCTTACCCCAAGGGCAAGTCCGATAAAGTAAAGGGTATCCCCCTTCTTAATGCGATATTCCAAGACACCTTTAGAGGAATCCACCCCGGGAATACTCAGTTCCTGGGCCGGATAAATTAAGTGGTCTGTCAACTGATTGGCTTTCATTATTTCCTGATATGACACTCCAAGGCTTCTGCCAATCAGCCACAAGGATTCCCCTTCCCTGACAGTATACCTTAACACTGCACTATCTCCGGTCTCCACCGGCTGTGCTACAGCATCATTGGCTACATCCAGATCATTGACCTGTTTAAGACGTTCAACCGGAACACCGGTTTTTTCACTAATGTTATCAAGGGTATCTCCCGGTTGTACAATATACCCGGCATCCGAATCCGGCTGCTCTACTGCAGGCTGCTCGGCCACAGGTTCCTCAACCACAGGTTCCTCAACCACAGGTTCCTCAGCCACAGGCTGCTCTACTACAGGCTGCTCGGCCACAGGTTCCTCAACCACAGGTTCCTCAACCACAGGTTCCTCAACCACAGGTTCCTCAGCCACAGGCTGCTCTACTACAGGCTGCTCGGCCACAGGTTCCTCAACCACAGGTTCCTCAACCACAGGTTCCTC
>NZ_JAHHUL010000026.1 GCF_019008365.1 Phosphitispora fastidiosa
ATTGTTTTTCTTTAATTCTAAAGGGAAAATGGTAGAAGGAACGAATTTTTGGGGGAGGAAACAAAACAGCCAGTTTTAGCCAGCCTGCGGGCGGGAAAAGTTCATTTAGCCCCAATGCGATAAGCGGCGCCGGGTTAGACGAAATAGCCCATTCTATGAATGTCAAAAAAAAATAGCAGCCTGCAGCCACTATAAATGTTTTTCTATATATTCTTTCATTTCAAGTACATTGCCAAATTTTAATGAATTAGCAATTGCTTTTGCAGTACCGGAAGCGATGACATCTCTATTTTTATGGTAATCAAACTTACAAGTTCGCCATATTCCATCTTTTCCTATACCGCAAAAAAGATTTGACCCTTTTTGTTGTGGTTTCATGAGAAAATGAGCTAATAGTTTTTTTATCTCTCCTTGCTTAAATCGTATCGGCATAATATTAGAAACCAATCGCTTTCCTTATTTTTTCTCTATCACCATTACATCTTAAGAGCTTTAATACATAGACTTGTTTCACATCAGATTCAACTCTAGAGAACATATCAATTTTGTCAACATAAACGGTTAAGTACTCAAGTATACTTGTGATCAAGTCATCAATAGCTGATTCTACGGTATCTCCTTCGCCGTAAAGATCAATTTCGTTTAATGCAACAGTATGAACTCCTAACTCTTCGTCTTTTTCAACAAGGGGAGAAAAGGTTAACTTGTCTAAAAGATTATCTAAGTATGAAGTCTTGATATGAGATACTTCTTCGCCCTGATTATTAGAATTGTAAGTGATAACTTCGATTCCTTTTAAAGCCATATTATTTAGCTCAGAATAATATTTTTTGGTGTCTCTTATGTTATACCTCGGCATGGTCATACTCATTTTCCCAACCTCCTTGCCAGTGCCCATATATTTTACCTCTCTTCCTTCATTATAATTTCATTAGTCATCGTAGTCAAGATGCACACTGTAGTCACGATGGTCTTTATATTATATGTAAGTCAAAAAAGAAATATTACATGGTTTTTGCTTACTGAGAATGGGCTACATCACCTAACATTTTAGCCGTGTTTCCGCAGTTGAGCATGCAAAAACACCGGTTAAGCACTGGCCCTACCGGCGTCAAGTCATTACTCAATATGCTCAATTGCGGCAACACGTGTTGGACGAAGCCGTGTGTTCAGAAACACTTATGGGGATTCAAAGTTTTGTAAACCCCGGCTAAACTCTTGATAACAGCAGAAAGTCAACAGTATTCATACATAAAACGTCATTTGTGATATAATTTGGTAAAGCGATGGATGCACTTTCTCCCTCCCCAAAATCAGCAAAAATTTATGTAGTTAATTTTGCCTTTACCACACTGTGGACATAGAGTGATATCCCTGCCTGTCAGTTTCAGGAGCAGTTCTGCAATGTCTGTGATTTTCGTCCTGGATGTACTCAATTTAAATAGGTGCTTACAGGTATTCAGCTTGGTATTACGGTTTCTGTTGCTCAGAATCCCGTAGTGACGAATCCTGACAAACCTCTGTGGCAGAATATGCAGCAGGAACCGTCGAATGAACTCCTGTGCCCCAAGGGTCATCAGTTTAGTCTTGTTATTGTCCCGGTAATCCCGCCATTTAAAGGTAACCTTGCTGTCTTCAACATTAATAATTCTATTGTTAGAAATAGCAACCCTGTGAGTGTACTGTCCCAGGTATTGCAGGACTTTCTCCGGCCCGGCAAATGGAGGTTTACAGTAGACTACCCAATTGGCCTTGGAAAGCGGACTGAGAAAAGAGTTAAACATGTCCCTGCTGCCTAAAGATTTAATCTTACCTGGGAAAACAAGCTTGCCAAAGAGAAAAGCCTGTTTCAAAAAAGCAACAGTAAATCAAGAGGGCTCTTCACGTTTAAAACATCCATCCTGCGCAAATGAAGATAAATACAGGTAGTACGCAAATCCGTATGCTCTAAAAGCTGTTGGATAAGCAAAATGTCTGTCCCCGCTTCCAGCAGATGAGTGGCAAAGCCGTGTCTGAGGGTATGAATAGAAACATCCTTTTGAATTCCGGATCTGACCTTGGCATCAACGAAAACCTGCTGCACAGTCCGGATTGAGATAGGCTTGTCCGCAGGCTTGCCGGGGAAAAGCCAATAAGAAGGCCGGTACTGCATCCAGTAACCATCTCCTTAAGAATTGTTTTTCTTTAATTCTAAAGGGAAAATGGTAGAATGAACGAATTTTTGGGGGAGGAAACAAAACAGCCAGTTTTACCTTTAGCGAACGCTAAAAGTCTTTAAATAGACAGTTATTTGGGGTCTTTAAAATTATCGGAAAGCCACTGAGCTAATTTATTGGATGTAAGCGTCACGATTAACCTCGGATACTCTTGATGAAGCTACTTCCATCGATTTCAGATAACCGTCATCATCGTCTAAGTTATCGATTAATCCGTTAATGGTGAGAAAAACAATCGTGCTTTGGATACCGACTCTCTTATTTCCGTCAATAAAGCAATGGTCCTTAGTAAAGAAGAACAGTAACATTGCGGCCTTTTGAAATATGTTGGGATATTTATCATGAGCAAATATCGGATATTGAAGCGATAGGATTGATTCTATGCGCCCATCAGTATAGTCATAATACCCAGGTTCACCGCCAAATAATATTATACTTTCCTCATGAATCATATATAGGTTCTTTTGAAAGATAAACGATGTTCATATTTATTAGGCAAGCTTTTTCAACATTTTAGTATGTTTATTATTGGATTTTGTAATTGCTTTAGCTACAACAGTTTTTGCAGCTATTTTTGGAGTTTTTTCATTTTTTGGTTGAACCTTTTTCTCTTTTAACATGTTATCACCTTCATTATTAGCGTTACTTCTAAGCATATTGTACCACCTTTGTTTGCAGTTGTTCAACCCAAGATTTATACATAGTATTCGCCAGTTGACGGAAGATGAAACATCAATTTGCGGGCTGGCAAAACACATCGCCTAAACCAGCTAGTAAGTGTCAAGAGTTTTTTAAAAAATATTTTTTGCCCTTTTAAGAAGGCATAGCAAAACAAGCCTACCAATGGTAGACTTAAGAAAAGCAGTAACCGTGTTGATTCTAGGTCAAAGTTTAAGGGTTCGTTTTTTCGCCACATACCATAGATGATTCTTAGCAGTTTGTTAGCTGTAGCAACCAAGGCTACCAAGGCTAAATGGTTCTGCTGCGCTCCCCCCGATGCTATTGGTAGAAAAACTCCCATTATTGGGAGCGCGATTTTGAAGGCTTTCGTGGTGATGTTTTGGGAGTTTCAGATATGATTGAGCTTTTGCCAAAGTTGAGAGCAACCAGGCTAAGAATATACTGATTTAGACTAATATCATCTTTTTGGGCTGCAAGTGAAAGTTCTTTATGAAGAAACTTTGGAAGCCGCAGAGTGAATTTCCCGCTGTATTCGTCTGTTTCTAAACTTGGCAAAGGTACTATTTGTCCTCTTTTGAGGGCAGTAGATATCCAAGTTAACTTTGCTTCCTCTACATTTTTTAATGCTTCTTCAGGTGTTTCACCGTCCGACATGCATCCTTTTAGTTCTGGTATTTCAGCAAGCCAGCCACCACCGTCTTCTTCAGAAATAGGGACTAACTTAACTCCATATTTAAGATATTTGTAAGATTCAAGGTCTTTAGTCATTATTTACTTCTCCTCTCTAATTTCTTTGATGAGAGCAATCAATTTTTTAACATAGATTGCTTTAACACGGTTATTGTGAACAGGGACGGTCATGTTAGCATCTGACTTTTCGTCGTAAACAGCCCAGTGGCTGCCACTTCCTGGAGGTTCGCATACAAAACCAAACTTATTCAGAACTGCTTGAAGCTCGGTCCATTTGATGTCTTTTGGATTATTAAGAATTCGCTCAAACCTTTTCTCTATCTTGGTCACTTTAACCTCCAGTAATATTGTAGTCAAAGATACCGTATTTGATACCAAAAGAATACGTGTTGGTATTACATATAATACCACAAAAAGTCGATTCGGGCAAGGGTCAACATCATCTAACATTTTAGCTGTGTTTCCGTAGTTTGAGCATACAAAAATGCCGTTTTTGACAGCCCTACTCCTTATAGTTTTCAGTCAGGTATTGTTTAATCCAGTTGATCACTGCCGGATTGTTCAAGGGGACGTCTTCCAGCTGTTCCCGGAGTTCCCGGGCATCGAAAATTATTTCACAAGCATTAATTTTATGGATAAAGGTCAGGTTTAGATTAGGATTTCCCACGATAAGGTTAATGATAGTGTCAATAATGTTTCCCAGAGGGGCCCTGTCAATATGGCTGTGGCGGAACAAAGCCTTTAGGGTGGTCCCTTTTCCGGGAGCTGATTCGATATTCATACTGCCATCACAGCGTTCCGCGGCAGCCTTGAGCAGGGGAATACCTAGTCCGACACGTCTTGTGGTCCTGGTGGTAAAAAACGGGTCCATTACTTTAGTCCGAAGTTCTTTGTCCATACCCCGGCCATTATCTGATATTTCAATGTTAAATGTGTCTGCTGCGGTATCTTCACTTATCGCCAGTTTCACCTCTGTTGCTTCTGCCTCAATGGAATTTTGGACTATGTCTATAATGTGCATGGCCAGGTCTTTCATTTTTGCCAACACCTTTCTACCGGAAATGTTTTTTATGGCTTTTACCAGGTCGCTGAAATCCGGGGGAGCTTCTGAATAAATCACTGAAGGGTTTGAACCAATGTCCTGAAGACAGTGAGCATCAGATGAACTAATAAAGGTATATCCGGACAATTCAGGCAGGCGCAGCGCCGCTTCGTCTGCTGACATTTGCCGGGACAGCTCCATCGCCATTACTGACAGACCAGGGGGCACGAAACCCAGAGCGGCCATGAGGCTGTAAGAAGGCCTGTCCACGTGGGCCGGGATGCACAGTCCCCCCAGACCGGTGACAGTGTTGGCAGTTGTTTCCACAGACATATCTGTTGATATCAGGAGCATTTTGTCCAGTTCCCGAATAACCCTGCCGGTGCTGTCCATTACAGACTGGGAACCAAAAACACCGGGGTTGTTTAATTGATTCGGAAGATTATGATACACTTTTTCCTGGCAGGCAAGACATGCTTCGAGGTCGGGAAAGAGACAGACCATGTGGACTTCTTCGCGGGTTTGGACTTCCATGCCCGGAATAACAAAAATGCCGCTCCCTTCAGCGGCCTTTATGGTTGCACCTGTGTTTTCAGCAGTGTTATGGTCGGTTATTGCAATCATCTTAAGGCCTTTGGCCCTTGCTGCATGGATTATTTTGGGCGGTGTCATCTCTTGTTCGGCGCAGGGTGAGAGGGCAGTATGGATGTGGAGGTCTATTTTATATGGAATCACTGGTTACCACCCCTATTTACTTTTTCAGGAGATTATAGAGTCTGCCGGCTGCTTCAAAGGTCGGCAGCTTTGTTGTCAGTATGGGGATATTTTCCTGGGCAGCTTTGGCAACAGTTTCCGGATCAGGTTCGGCGCCCCTTGAGATTAATATTGCAGACAGTCCAATAAGTGATGCCACGGCAACAATATTGGGATGGGTCTGCAGGGTAATCCAGATGCTGTCTTTTTTGGCGTTTGCCATGACATCACTCAACAGGTCTGAGCAGTAGCACCAGCTTACGTCCCGGTCCGGTGACAGTTCACAGCATTTAAATTCTGCTTCCAGTTCATGGATCGTTTCCTTAAGTTTCATTTTTTGCTCCCCTTTCCCATGTCTCTGATGCGTTTTTCTTTCTTTAAAAGGTTCAGCATATCCTGGGCTGAATCCTGAATATTTTCCAGAAGCTTGAATATACAGTCAGTAACAGAGGCATACCCCTGGGCGATATCCTCAGCCAGGGCCCGGCAGCTGGGGGAACCACAGGAACAGCAGTCCAGTCCCGGAAGGGTCCGCAAGATTTCTTCCGCCCGGCTGACCATTTGGATGGCCTTGGAAATGTCCTGATTCAGGGGCATAACCGATTGTGCCTCAATACTCTTACTGTGATGGAAATAGCCTTCCTGATAGCGGTTATCTATTTTTTCCAGGGTTTGCTGGGGCAGGGAATCAGGCAGTTTTTTAATCAGGTTCCTTGTCATTATCCGGGCTAAAAAGGGATTTTCTACAGTCAGCGGACCACCCACACAGCCTCCCTGACAAACCAGGCACTCTATATAGTCAACATCCTTAAAATGCCCCATTTCGGCTTCCTCAAATATACTGATTACATTATTAAGTCCATCTGCTACCAGATAGTTTGGCGCATTTACGGCAATAGTCTCTCCGCCGGAACGGGCCCATCCTATGGCCATCCCGGAAGCCTTGGCCAGGCTGCTGTCATCGGGGACAGTATTGAGGGCATTTAAAATATTACCATAAAGGTGAATCATGGCAATTGCTCCATCAATGGGGGATTTGTCAATACCGACCGGCCTTTTAATAGATGTAACTTTGGCGGTACATGGGGTAATCAGAAAAATGCCAATCTGGTCTTCGGGGATGCCCTTATTCCTGCTAACCTGTTCCCTGGCCAGTTTGGCCGCAATTTCCATTGGTGACAGGAGTGGGGCTATATTGTCTATGAGGCTGGGGAAACGTACCTGGATAAGTTTCACAACTGCAGGACATGCCGACGATATCACGGGTTTTTTCAACCGGCGTGACTTAAGCAGGTTGCGGGCAGCTACCATATATGAATCCGCGCCGATAGATTCCTGAAAAACATCATCAAAACCCAGAGCCTTTATGGCATTTAAAATTTTCCCCGGTGGCATCACCCGGTGAAATTGGGAATACAGCACCGGTGAACATAAAGCTATTGTGTATTTGAATTCCCTCAGACGCCTAAGGTCCAGAGGGTCGGTGATGGCAATTTTGGCGTGATATGGGCATGTTCTGATACAATTGCCGCAGTTGATACAGCGTTCCTCAATGGTAACGGCAGTACCTTTTCTGACCCTGATAGCTTCGGTAGGGCAGTTCTTGACACAGTTAGTACATCCTTTGCATTTTTCGGCATCCACAATATCACAGAGAAAATGCTTTTTAGTCACAGGTTTCACTCCAGACCGACTGTTATTGGTTATGGATTATAACCTTCAGTGTTGTGCCTTCACCCAAAGCTGAATCAAGTGTGAACTCATCAGAAACATTCCTAATGTTGGGAAGGCCCATTCCGGCTCCAAAGCCCATTTCACGGATATGGTCGGGAGCAGTGGAGTATCCTTCCTTCATTGCCAGATCGATGTTAGGGATGCCGGGACCGGTATCGGCTGCGATGATTTCAATTCTGTCGGGGCTGATTGTGGTAATCAAAGCGCCCGCCCGGGCGTGAATGACAATATTCATCTCTGCTTCATAGGCAGCAATAGCTGCCCGCCGGATGATGGCAGGAGCAAAGCCTATCAGCTGCAGGGTATGCTTGATATTGCTGGAGGCTTCCCCGGCGGCAACAAAATCCATTCCTTTGATAGGGTATTCATGTTTGATGTCTTTACTTACCGGTTTTTTGCGTTTTTCCAATTTAACTATCCTTTCGTAACCGGAACTAAATAATCAGTATTTTAATTCATTTTTGGCTGTCTTCATGGGAACATTTTTCAAGCCGGCTTCATATAGGAGTCCACAGCTTAAATAAAACGTATGGTCTGTGGTCAGTAAAGGGATTCTTTTTCTTCTAGCCAGGTCAAGCATCTCATCTGTTGGGGATTTGCCGCGAATAAAAAGTACGGCGGCGATATCGAGCATCTCCGCGGTTCTGATTACCTGGATATTGACCAGACCGGTAACGAGCAGTGCATTAGGTTCGGAAAACATCAGGATATCACTCATCAGGTCACCGGCACAAACATAAGATATTTCGTTTTCCAAAGATTCTTCACAACAGTGTATCTTGGAATCAAGAAGCTTGGACAATTCTCGCAGATTCAAGTTAGTCCCCCCTTATGTATCGGGAATCTTGGTTCCTCTTTATGAAAAGTACTACAGACAATTGTAAATCACGTTAATATTAGTTCTTCCTGTTTCAGGAAAATCCTTTTAAAAACTGTGCTTCAGGGGACTAGTCGCAAAATTAAGACTTTTCAGGCAGGAATTCTGCAAGTTTTGTCAAATCAAATAATGAATGGGCATATAGTTTCATAAAACATTTCCCAACAGATATTTGCCTGTAAATATGATACCTTTTTCAATTAATCAATAAGTTCTATACTGCTTGGCAATTTCCTGCCTGCTTCGGATGGTATATTCAAAAAATTGAGACAGCTCCGGCAGGAATCACGGTTTATTTGTCTAATACTTTACTGTTACCCTGTTTTTCGCGTTACGCCTTTACAATTCCATATCCAAAATAAATAAATGAAAGACTTAAGGAAGGAGGGGAAGAAAATCATGTGTCAGTGTAACTGTGAGGAACCCAAATCAAATGAAGCCCTTGAACTGGAAAAGGTGTATGTTAAGTATGAGGGCAAAAAAGGAGCCTTAATCCCTGTTCTTCAGGCGGCTCAAGACATCTATGGATACTTGCCTGCAGAGGTGCTGAAGGATATTTCCGCCAGACTGCGCATTCCTGTGAGCAAGATTTATGGGGTTGTTACTTTTTATGCCCAGTTCCACCTGAATCCCAGAGGCCGCAATATTGTCCGGGTGTGTCTTGGAACTGCCTGTCATGTCCGCGGCGGCGCTAAAATCGCTGAAGCGGTGACTAAAGCTATCGGGATTAAAGACGGTGAGACAACAGAAGATCTCAGGTATACCTTTGAGTCTGTTGCCTGTCTCGGTGCCTGCGGTCTGGCTCCTGTTATGATGGTCAATGATGAAACTCATGGCCGTTTAACTCCGGACAAGATTGCAGCTTTACTGGAAAAATACGAGTAAAAACACGAGTAAAAATACGAGTAAATATGGAATCATCCTATTAAATAAGGAGGTGACCCTTGGTGATTAAAAGTTTCGAAGACCTCAAGCGCCTCAAGGAAGAAGCCAAGGCGCTGACCGGTATTCGTGCCGGTCAGGGTGTTGAAATAATTGTCGGGATGGGAACCTGCGGTATTGCTGCAGGCGCCAGAGAAGTAATGAGCGCCATCCTCGAAGAACTCAACAAGCGTGAATTATCCGATGTAAGGGTTACTCAGACCGGTTGTATCGGTATGTGTGAAAAAGAGGTTCTGGTGGATGTCGTCCGTCCCGGGGAAAAAAGGATTACTTATGGCAACGTTCAGCCCCAGGATGTATCCAGAATATTCAGTTCCCATGTAATTAACGGTCAGATAGTTGAAGACATTGTAGTTGCCAAGCTTGACTAAATTTCGGGAGAGAGAGGAGGGAATTTTAAATGCAGTTATATCGTGGTCACGTGCTGGTTTGTGGCGGGACGGGCTGTGTGTCTTCAGGATCAAAGAAGATTCAGGAGGCCATGGCCAACGAACTGACCAAACAAAATCTTGATAAGGAAATAAAACTTGTTGAGACCGGATGTCACGGTTTTTGTGAAATGGGTCCGATTGTTATTGTTTACCCTGAAGGAACTTTCTACTGCCAGGTACAGGTTGATGACATTGCAGAGATTGTATCTGAGCACCTGCTTAAAGGCCGGATAGTACAGAGGCTGTTATTTAAAGCCCCGGTTACCGAGGAACAGGTACCTTCCTACAAAGATATTGCCTTCTATAAAAAACAGCACAGGGTTGTTCTTAGGAACTGTGGGCATATTGACCCTGAGCATATCCAGGAATATATTGCCAGGGAAGGTTATGAGGGCCTTGCCAAAGTCCTGACAACCATGACCCCCCAGCAGGTTGTTGATGAAATGAAAAAATCAGGTCTCAGGGGTCGTGGAGGCGGTGGTTTCCCGACAGGGCTCAAATGGGAATTCGCTTCCAAATCCCCCGGGCCTAAGAAATACATTATCTGTAATGCAGATGAGGGTGACCCCGGAGCTTTTATGGACCGGAGCGTCCTTGAGGGAGACCCCCATAGTTTGCTTGAAGGGATGCTGATTGGCGCTTATGCCATTGGCGCAGACGAAGGTTATATCTATGTCCGGGCCGAGTATCCCCTTGCCATCAAACGGCTGAAAGTAGCTATTGCTCAGGCTGAGGAACTGGGACTTCTGGGTGATAATATTATGGGTACCGGATTCAGCTGCCAACTGCATATCAAAGAGGGCGCCGGAGCCTTCGTATGTGGTGAAGAGACAGCTCTGATGGCTTCCATTGAAGGTTCCCGCGGGATGCCAAACCCGAGACCGCCTTTCCCGGCAGTGAAAGGTCTTTGGCAGAAACCGTCAAATATAAACAATGTGGAAACATATGCCAACGTACCTGTTATTTTCCTTAATGGCGCTGACCAGTTTGCCACCCTGGGAACGGAAAAAAGCAAGGGTACCAAGGTATTTGCCCTGACAGGTAAACTGAGGAACACCGGTTTGGCTGAAGTTCCCATGGGCATTGCCCTGAGGGAAATCATCTTTGAAATCGGCGGCGGTATCATGGATGACAAGAAGTTCAAGGCTGTCCAGATAGGCGGCCCCTCAGGAGGATGTATCCCAGAGCAGCATCTGGATACTCCGGTTGACTATGATTCCCTGATAGCTCTTGGGGCTATGATGGGTTCCGGTGGTCTTGTGGTCATGGATGAGACCTCCTGTATGGTCGATGTGGCCAGGTTCTTCCTGAACTTTACCCAAAAAGAGTCCTGTGGCAAATGTACGCCGTGTCGCGAGGGTACCAAAAGGATGCTGGAAATTCTTCAGAAAATCTGTGACGGCAAGGGTATCCCTGAAGATATCACCACTCTGGAGACTTTGGGTGCAGTTATTAAGAATACCGCCCTCTGCGGTTTGGGGCAGACAGCTCCTAACCCGGTTCTGGCTACTCTGAGGTACTTCCGCCATGAATATGAAGCCCATATAAATGATAAGAAGTGTCCTGCGGGCGTTTGCACCGCTCTGCTGGAATACAAAATTATTGCTGATAATTGTAAAGGCTGCGGCGCCTGTGCCCGTGTCTGCCCGGCTGGAGCAATTACCGGTGAGAAAAAAGAGCCTCATGAAATCGATACATCCAAGTGTATTAAATGCGGAAGCTGTATCGAAAAATGCAAATTTGATGCCATCATTAAGGGTTAGAGGGGGGGCTAAATTATGGCCAATGTGACTTTAACCATAAATGGGCAAAAGGTTACCGTGCCTTCAGGAATTATGGTTCTTGAGGCTGCGGAAATGTGTGGTTATTCTGTGCCGACATTCTGTCATGAAAAAGACCTGACAGCGCCGGGCGCTTGCCGCATCTGTGTTGTGGAAATTAAGGGCTGGAGAAACCTGCCTCCTTCATGTGTAACAGCTGTTGTTGAGGGAATGGAAGTAGAGACTGAGTCTCCTGCGGTTATTGAGGCAAGAAAGACTATCCTTGAGCTGTTGGTTGCCAATCACCCGCTGGACTGTATGACTTGTGAGAAGAGCGGCAGCTGCAAGCTTCAGGATTATGCCTACCGTTATGGAGTGAGCAGTCCGACTCCATATGAAGGTGAGAAAAAGCAATTTGCTGTTGATGACAGCAACCCGTATATCTACAGAGATCCTAACAAGTGTATCCTTTGCGGTAAATGTGTAGCTATCTGTAAGGCTGTCGCTGAGAGAAATGTAATTGATTATGCCTTCAGGGGATTCAATACCAAGATTGCCACCTTCATGGATACTGAGCTGAAGGATTCTGCGTGTGTTTACTGCAACCGCTGTGTCTCCATCTGTCCTGTCGGAGCCCTATCTGACCGGAATATGATGGGTAAGGGACGTACCTGGGAGTTTTCCAGGGAGGAAGTTACCTGCACCTTCTGTGACTCCGGATGCAAGTTTGATGTTAATTATAAGAACGGAAAGGTAGTTGGCGTTACTGCCAAGAACCCTTCTGCCGGCAGGCCTTTGTGCCTGAAGGGCCGGTTGGGTACCGAGTTTATGAAGAATGCTGACAGAACAGATTTGCCGCTGATCAACAAGGATGGCGAGTTTGTTGAGGTCTCATGGGAAGAAGCCCTCGGTATCGCTCCGATTGTGGAAAAAATCAATGCACTGAAAAAATAGGAAGGAGGGGAAGCTGATATGGCTGACAACGTAACCCTTACCATAAACGGCCGGAAGGTGACGGTCCAGGCGGGGATAACCGTACTGGAAGCTGCCCAGCAGACTGGGATAGATATCCCGACCTTCTGTCATGACCCTGAGCTGTCCAAGCCAGGGGCCTGCCGGATATGTGTGGTTGAAATAAAGGGCTGGCGCAATCTTCCGCCTTCATGTGTAACCGCGGTTACTGAAGGCATGGAAGTGGAAACAGAATCAACAGCCGTAGTGGAAGCCCGGCGGACCATCCTGGACCTGCTCCTGGCTAACCATCCGCAGGACTGTATGACCTGCCAGAAGTTCGGGGACTGCCGGCTGGCTGATTATGCATACAGGTATGGGCTGAGAAAGACTACTTTTATTGGAGAACAAACCAATGTGCCGGTTGACGAATCCAGCGTGGTAATCACCAGGGATGTTAATAAGTGCATTCTCTGCGGCAAATGTGTCCGTGTCTGTGCTGAGATAGTGGGCCGTAATGTGGTTGATTTTGTTTCCCGCGGTTTTACTACAATAGTAAGCCCGGCCCTTGAAATGGGACTGGGTGAGAAGGAAGCCGGCTGTGTGAACTGCGGCAGTTGTGTTGCTGTTTGTCCGGTCGGGGCTCTGACTGAGAAGAACATGCAGGGTATCGCCCGCCCATGGGAAGTGGAAAAGGTCAAGACAACCTGTCCATACTGCGGCTGTGGCTGCAACTTTGATCTTAATGTTAAAGACGGAAAGGTTGTGGGTGTAACCTCCAACCCGACCAGTGCAGTCAATGGCCGGCATCTTTGTGTCAAAGGCCGTTTCGGCTATGACTTTATCCACAGTTCTGACCGCCTGACACTGCCGCTGATCAAAAAAGGCGGCAAAGATGGCGATTTTGTTGAGGTTTCCTGGGATGAAGCCATCAGGTATGTGGCTTCCAGGCTGAAAGAAATCAAGGAGGAAAATGGCAGTGAAGCTATAGGGATACTCAGTTCCGCCCGCTGCACCAATGAGGAAAACTACCTCATGAACAAGCTGGCACGGGTGGCTTTGGGTACCAACAACATAGACCACTGCGCGCGTCTCTGACACTCCGCTACTGTTGCCGGTCTGGCAACTTCATTTGGGAGTGGCGCAATGACTAATTCCATTGGAGAAATCAGTGAATGTGATTATCTCTTTGTAATCGGTTCGAATACCACTGAGACCCACCCCATAATTAGCCTTGAAATGAGAAAAGCTGTCAGTCGTGGGGCCAAACTGGTGGTAGTTGACCCGAGAAAAACTGAGATAGCTGAACTTGCCGATGTGCATGTTCCCCTGAGACCGGGGGCCAACATTCCGCTGCTTAATACGATGTGTAATGTAATCATTGCCGAAGGACTGTATGACAAGGAATTTGTGGCCAACCGCACCGAAGGCTTTGAAGAACTGAAGTTAGCTGTGGAAAACTTTACCCCGGAGAATTATGCCGGTATCATTGGTGTTCCGGCAGAAACTATCAGGGAAATTGCCCGCGGCTATGCCAAGGCGGGCAGTGCGGCAATCTTCTATACGATGGGGATTACCCAGCATACTTCCGGTACCAATAACGTCCTGGCTGTCGCTAACCTGGCAATGCTGACAGGTCAAATAGGCAAACCCAGCAGCGGCGTGAACCCCCTCAGGGGCCAGAACAACGTTCAGGGCGCTTGCGATATGGGGGCGCTGCCAAATGTGTTCCCCGGATACCAGGGGGTTGCTGTTCCGGAGAATGTTGAAAAATTTACCAAGGCGTGGGGCGTTCCTCAGTCCGCTAAAGCTGGTCTTACTGTTGGTGAGATGATGGATGCAGCCCACCATGGTGACATGAAAGCAATGTATATCCTTGGTGAGAACCCTATGCTCAGTGACCCGGATATCACTCACGTCCAGCAGGCTCTGGAAAATCTGGAATTCCTGGTTGTCCAGGATATCTTCCTGACAGAAACCGCCATGCTGGCTGATGTGGTCCTGCCTGGAGCCAGTTTTGCCGAGAAAGACGGTACCTTTTCCAATACCGAGCGCCGGGTGCAGCGTGTGCGCAAAGCAATTGAGCCACTGGCCGGCAAGGCTGACTGGGAGGTTATCTCAGAAGTCCTTACTGCATTGGGATATCCCCATGAGTATGGCAGCGCCTCTGAGATATTTGATGAGGCTGCCGGAGTTACCCCGCAGTATGCTGGTATCTCCTATGCCCGCCTTGAGGAAAAAGGCATCCAGTGGCCGTGCCCCAATACGGAGCATCCGGGGACCATTTACCTTCATGATGGTAAATTCTCCCGCGGTCTGGGCAAGTTTACCGGGGTAGACTTTGAACCTCCGGCAGAGCTGCCGGATGCGGAGTACCCGTTTGTACTCAACACCGGACGCCGCCTGTATCATTATCATACAGGTACGATGACCCGCCGGACCAAAGGGCTGAATACCATCTATAGCGAGGAATTTATCGAAATAAATCCTGCAGATGCATGCAAACTGGGCATCAGTGACGGTGAACTGGTTAAAGTCAGTTCCCGCCGCGGTTCGATTAGCGTTAAGGCCCAGGTTACCGATATGGTCCAGCAGGGTATGGTATTTACTTCATTCCACTTCGCTGAAGCTCCGGTCAATTTCCTGACAAATTCGGCGCGTGATTCTATTTGCAAGATACCTGAACTGAAGGTAGCAGCTGTTAAGGTGGAAAAAGTGAGCTAAAATTTAATATGGACAGGGGTAGATGAGTTCCGTGTTCCGGAACACATCTACCCCTGTCTTATTTCTATATATTTTAGCGGTTTGTGTATTATATTCTTTCTCTGGTATTGGCTGTGGGAAATGCCTTCTGCATGTGGTGAGGTGTTGTGCAAGATTTTCCTGGCACTGCCGCCGTTGTGAGTCTTGGCTGCAAGCCACCGACAGCAAGGCAGGGAGTCCCCGCATGTCCGAAGATGGCGAAGGCCGCCGGGGATTTTTGACTTGTCAAAACGAGAGGCGGCCATCTTACTGGTAATGCCCAATGAGCCATCGAGTTCGGGGACGCTGCCTTGCTGCCGGGGGGGTGGCAGTTTAGACTCACAGGCGGCAGTGCGGAAAATCGGTACAAAACCTCACCACATTCACCCGAAGTCATTTCCCACAGCTACATCTACCGAGAAAGGGTATAATGTCATAATACCGCGATAACTTATTTCCCCCCGTCTTTTTATTTTTTGGGCATTCGACACACCTGATTTTATATAATAGGTTTGAGCAAATCAGACGAGCCCCAAAAAAAAATAATTAAAAAGGCGGGTAGCTATGGATATTTGTTTTCATTACAGTGATATTGAAGGACAAAAAAACCTGTTAAACTCCCTGACGAGCCTGTCAATTGATTACCGCGAAATGGTAATCGTATGTGTGGGAACCGACCGTGTTTCCGGCGACAGCCTGGGACCGATGGTAGGTACCTTCCTGCTGGAAGAATGCAGGTATGCTAATGTTTATGGCACTCTGGACAAGCCGGTACACGCCCAGAACCTTGATGTAACTATTGAGAGAATAAACCATCTGCATGCTGAGGCCTTTGTGATAGCAATAGATGCCTGCCTGGGCAGGGCAATGAATGTCGAAAAGATTACTTTCGCCAGGAAACCTTTAAAACCAGGAACCGGGGTGTCCAAGACCCTGCCTGAGGTGGGGCATGTAAATATCCAGGGAATTGTCAATATTGCCGGGTTCATGCCCCAAATGGTGATTCAGAATACCAGGATGAATACTATTTACAATATGGCCAAGGTAATATCGGGAACTCTTGCCCAAACGGTTATTGCCCATAAAAATATTTTTCCTGTTTACAGACTGAAACAGGCTTGAAGGATGGGAATCCTCTGAAATGCAGCTATCCTTATTCGGGATGGCTGCATTTTTGCGTTTTGCTCTTATGTATTAAGCAAAGTAGTATTACTTGGATATATTTAGTAGTATTAAGGGAATTGAAGATTGAATCAAGAAATTGGAGGAAATTTGTCAATGATTGTAGAAGTATTCAATTAACCTAACAAGAAAAAGGTGGGCATTACCGTGGGCTTTATTCAACAGTTTAGAAGGGAACTGAATAGACTTAGCATTAGAACCAAGGTCATAGTTATGTTTCTGGCGATTATGGGTGTCTTTGTTTACCGGATAAGTTCCTCAACTCATTATTATATTGTGGAACTCCAGGGCGAGGACAAAGTAAATGAAATTTTGAGTTTTGCCCATAGCTATCTTTACAGCAGTACCGACAGCTTTTCCCTTAAGACTGATTTGTTGGCCCAGGAAATCAACCACATTGGCCCAAATGCCGACACATTTCGGATGGTCTGCCGGGAGGCAAAAACCTGGGACCGGCCCCTCAGGCCTGACCTGGTGTTTTACATAGATAACGGAGGGAATATTTTATATTCCTGCAACCGGACTTCTGGTTTGAGTGATTATCTCGGGATAAAAAGCAGTTTTATGTCCCTGCAGGCTGTGCAAAAAGGGCTAAAAGGCCAGCCTGTAAGCGGTTTTGACATTATTCCAGCTGAAGTCCTCCAGGCAGAAGGTCTGTTGGATATGGTAAAGGTTCCGGTTGTGCCGACGCCTAATTCCAGGGGGGTTAAATATCCGGTGGAAGAACGCGCTATGGCTATGTTTTCGGCTAAACCTGTTTATGTCGGCGGAAAAATGCATGGGGTCTTTGTGACGGCACGTATTCTTAATAACAGGTTTGATATAGTTGACCGGCTCAATAGTGAATATAATATTAGTGCGACGATTTTTATGGACAACATCCGCATTTCTACAACAGTTCCTGATAAAGACGGGAAAAGGGCCATGGGTACCCTGCTGTCAACCCCTGTGGAAGATACGGTCCTTGGTAAGGGAGAAAAGTATCTGGGGCGGGCTTTTGTGGTAAATGACTGGTATGTTACTGCATATGAGCCCATTCGGGATATTAACAACAGGGTCATCGGTTCCCTCTATGTTGGTCTGAAAGAGGCGCCGCTGCTGCAGATGCAGCACGAGATGGATAACGAAATTAAAATTACCCTGGCTGTGCTCACTCTGGTTTTTGTTGCGGCCCTGTACTGGCTGTATAGGGCTATAGTGATACCACTGCAAAGTATGTCGACTTCAGCTATCAGTTTTGCCAGGGGTGAACTGGAAGTCCAGATCCCCACAGATAACCCCAACAGGTGTTGGCTGATTAAGCAGTGCGAGTTTCCTGAATGTCCGGCATATAACAGCCCAAATCTTAAATGCTGGCTTGTACCCAAGAGCAGATGCTGTGAATCCGATAAAGGTAATCATCAGGAGGATGCCTGCAGCCGCTGTATGATATACCGGCAGTTGGCCGGTAATGAAATCGAACAGCTTACTGATGCCTTTAATTATATGGCAGCATCCATTCAGGAGTATACCCGTTCTCTCTATGAGTTGAACCTTGAGCTTGAGGGAAAAAACGGTGAACTCACAGATCAGAGGGATGAACTGGAGTGCCAGAAACAACAGTTAATGGCGCTTAACCAGGAGTTGGAGGCGTCCTTGAAGGCCCTTGATGACAGCCAGAGTATAATTTACGCCCTTGCTGTTGCTGTTGAGGCTAAAGACCCTTATACCAGGGGCCATTCCGAGAGGGTTGCCGAGTTCAGTGTCAGGCTTGCCGATGCTTTGGGATTATATACCCGTGATTTTGGCATAATCCGGGGGGCGGCCCTGCTGCATGACATTGGTAAAATTGGGATTAGCGGCTCAATTCTCAGAAAGCCGGGTTCGCTGACCGGTATTGAGTTTCAGCAGGTCAAAAAACACCCGGGAATTGGGGAACGGATCTGCCTGTCCCTGAAGTTTGCCAGGGATATGCTGCCAATAATCAGGCATCACCATGAGCGGTATGACGGAAAGGGCTATCCTGACGGACTGAAGGGAGAAAAAATACCCCTGATGGCAAGAATAGTGGCTGTGGCAGATGCCTTTGACGCTATGACTTCTGACCGTCCGTACCGACCCGGGATGACTGTTGATGAGGCTCTTAATGAACTTGACGCGGGTGCCGGTTCTCAATGGGACCCCGAATTAGTCGTTGTTTTTATTAATATGATACAGGAAGGCGGAAGTATCGACTTTATTGCTGCAGCCCTTGAACGCAGTGATCGGGATATAAACTAGATTTTACCACTCTTTAGCATGATTTTTGGTGAATTATTAAAAACCCTTCGGCGTACTAGTTACAAAGGAGGGTTTTTTATGATTATAATAATCAGGAAAATCAGGCTGCTGATACTTGCGGCAGCGCTGATTCTGACAGCCGCAGGCTTTGCCGTTTTGCAGAGCCATGATATCGGCACAGGCGCTGAAGAAATGGATTACCGCGTTTTTGTGGCCGGTATGGGGACAGTTGCAGGAAAATGGTGCGGGCAGGCTGGAATTGCTGTGATTGGTGTGGAAACAAGGCCGGCGGCTGAGGAGGATATGGAACTGAAATTTATCGACCTGCTGGTTGCCAACAGCGGCAAGACGCAGCTGGACTTTGCCCCTGATATAGGTATTGCTGTTAAGGATGGCAGAAAATATGAACTGCATGGTCCCTCTCAACCCCAGGTAGTGATAAAACCGGGCGCACTTTCACAGGGGACTGTCGTAATCAGCATTCCTGAAGGTATTCCGGAAACTGACTGTTCTCTTGAAATCAGAGGGGGGAATTTAAAAAGTGAAAAAATAATGCTCCCACTAAGGGTGATTACGGTAGAGTATAAAACCCCGAATACTGGCAAGAATTAGAAGTACAGGGAATTAATCTGGTAAAACCAAATGCCGTAAAAAGGAAATAAGGCGGTATTGTAGAAATAAATTATATTGTAGATGAAAGTTCATAATGGAGAAAAAGTCATAATGGAGATAAATAGTTATATTGCAAGATTTTACTAGAAGAAATGAAGTTAGGGGTATTTTATGGATAATAAACAGAATTTGTTAAGAAAACTTCCGGCAATAAATATAATCCTGGAACAGGCCAGAATTAAGCAGCTCGAATCCCGCTGTCCGCATACCCTGATTTCTGAAGCTGCTTCAGAAACGGTCCAGGGTATCAGGGAAGCTATTCTGGCGGGAGATGAGACACCGGATACAATAACCGATTTGGACACAATTGCTGCCGTTGTGGCAAAAAAGGTTCAGGAAAAGATCAGCCCAAATCTGAGGAAGGTCATAAATGCAACCGGTATTGTATTACACACCAATTTGGGCCGCGCGGTCCTTGCCGGTTCAGCAGTTAAAGCTATTAATGATGTGGCTGCCAATTATTCCAATCTTGAGCTGGACCTGAACACAGGCGAACGGGGGACACGGTATTCACATATCGAGAAGCTGCTGTGCCGGCTGACCGGGGCTGAAGCAGGAATGACAGTAAATAATAACGCCGCTGCGGTGCTGCTGGTGTTAAACACACTGGCCAAGGACCGGGAAGTTATTGTCTCCCGGGGCCAGTTGGTGGAGATTGGCGGTTCTTTCCGAATCCCGGATGTTATGTCACAGAGCGGCGCTCTCTTGGTGGAGGTTGGCACTACTAACAAGACCCATTTACGGGATTATGAAAGCGCCGTCACTGAAGATACTGCGCTGCTGTTAAAGGTACATACCAGTAATTATAAGGTGATCGGTTTTACGGCTGAGGTGTCAGCCGGGGAATTGACAGGCTTGGGCAGGAAAAAGGGTATTGCTGTATATGAAGACTTGGGCAGCGGAGTCCTGGTTGACTTTATGAAATATGGTATCACACATGAGCCTACTGTTAATGAGAGTATCAAAGCAGGTGTGGATATTGTGACCTTTAGCGGGGATAAGCTTTTCGGCGGACCCCAGGCAGGCATTATAGTAGGTAAGAAATATATTATCGACAAAATAAGGCAAAACCCGCTTACCAGGGCTCTCAGGGTGGACAAGTTTACCCTGGCTGCCATGGAGGCAACACTGCGCCTGTACTTTGAAGAGGAGACGGCAGTTGCCGAGATACCCACCCTGAGGATGATTATGATGCCGTCTGAGGAAATACGGTTAAGGGCGGAGAAGCTGCAGGGCCTGCTGCGGGAGAAAACAGGAGACAGCATCGAAACAGAGATAACGGCAGGTTTTTCTCAGGTAGGCGGGGGCGCTCTGCCGGAAGAAAATCTCCCGACATTTCTTGTTTCCGTCAGGCCTCTGTCTATGAGTGTGAACAAGTTGGAAAAAAGGCTTCGGGAGATGGAACCTCCCATTCTAGCCAGGATCCAGAAAGACCGGCTGTTATTTGACCCAAGGACACTGCTTGCCAATGACTGTGAAGTTATTGCCATAAACCTGCAGAGAATCATGGAAACGGGGTGAGGATTTGACGGAAGCTAAGACAGCACATACACTGACATCGCTTTCATGCAAAGCCGGCTGAGCGGCCAAAATAGGTCCGGAGGACCTTGCCGAGGTACTCAGTCTGCTGCCGCCATCCCTGCCTGACCCGAATCTGTTGGTGGGACTGAATACCAATGACGATGCCGGGGTTTACCGGCTTAATGAGGATACAGCCCTAATCCAGACCGTGGATTTTTTCACCCCAGTTGTTGATGATCCGTATCTGTTCGGACAGATTGCGGCAGCAAATTCACTAAGTGATGTTTATGCCATGGGGGGGAGACCCCTTACGGCTATGAATATTATCTGCTTTCCTACCGGCAAACTGGAACTTGCGGTACTTGCCGAGATTTTAAAAGGGGGGGCTGATAAGGTCAGGGAAGCCGGGGCTGTACTTGTAGGCGGCCATTCTGTAGAGGACGATGAACCAAAATACGGCTTGTCGGTTACCGGAGTTGTTCACCCGGACAGGGTGATGGCAAACTCCGGAGCCAAACCGGGTGATGCCCTGGTATTAACCAAACCTCTGGGAATAGGGATTATTACTACGGCCATTAAAGGTGGTCTGGCTACTGCCGATGAGATTGAGGCTGTCTGCCGGGTAATGTCTGCCCTCAACAGGGAAGCTGCTGAGGCTATGCAGGAAGTTGGCGCTAACGGATGTACCGATATTACCGGTTTTGGACTGCTGGGCCATGCCTCTGAGATGGCGCGGGGCAGTGATGCAGCAATCAGCATATATGCATCCCGTGTTCCAGTCCTGGAACCGGCTTACGGATATGCAAAAATGGGTATAGTTCCCGCAGGCACAAGGGCGAATCTCAAATATATCAGACAGTTTGTTGATTTTGAGCCGGAAATTGACGAGACTCAGCAATTGATACTTGCTGATGCGATAACATCAGGAGGACTGTTAATTTCCCTTCCCGGGGAGAAGGTTTCCCTGCTGACAGAAAACCTGCACCGCAGAGGCATTAAAGAGGCTGTAATAATTGGTGAGGTTACCGGGGCCGGCGGAGGCCGGATTACCGTGAAACCGTAATTTTGAAGGAGAGAGAGTCTTGAAACTGGAATCTGCTGCTGTACAATATAAAAGCCCGCTGGTCAATATGTACCTGAATGATTTTCAACAGGTGGCCCATCTCTTTGAACACGACCCCGGGAATCCCGGTTCCTTTGCTGACAGGCATGACATAATTATGCGGGATTATCATACGGACCGGAAAACGCTGGTCTGTATTTTAACTGAATATAACGAAACATTACAGTGTGGCGGCCTGACCAGACAGAACCTGCAAAAACTGGAGGACCCCGGCACCACAGTGGTAATCACCGGGCAGCAGGCGGGCGTCTTTACCGGCCCACTGTATACAATTTATAAGGCCATTACCGCTGTGCAGCTTGCTGCTGAACTTACTGCCAGGACTGGGAGAAGTGTTATTCCCATGTTTTGGGTTGCTGCTGAGGACCATGATTTTGCTGAGGTTGACCACATTTACGTGATTAACCGGGAGAAAAATATTGAGCGCCTAAGGCTGAAACATGACCCTGGAGGAAAGTATTCAATTGGCCACGTTCGTGTGGATGAGGCGGTTTTTGACCTTATTGCCAGGCTGGAAGAATGTACAAACCCCTCGGAATGGAAAGGGGAAATTTTAGAGAAAGTCAGCGAAATGGCTCGGAACAGCGCTAACCTTGCTGAATGGTTTGCCCGTATCATGACCTGGCTCTTTAAGGATCACGGACTGGTAATGGTGAACCCGCTGCTCAGGGAACTGCGCCGCCTGTGGAGCGGTACTTTTGAGGAATTTCTCGGTAATAGCGCCCCGGTTAGTGCAAAACTGAGCGCCGTCGCTGACCTGGTAAGGGATTTGGGTGTGGAGCCCCAGGTGGAGAAAGACAACGATAATGCTAATATGTTTATTTATGTAAATGGTGAAAGGCTGCCTCTGTTCAGATTGGGCGAAAGCTTTGGCGTGAGGGGCGGAGCAGGGGAATGGACCCTGGAGGAGCTCCTGGCAGCTGCCAGGGAGACCCCGGAACTCTTCAGCCCCAATGTGGTTTTGCGTCCGGTGGCTCAGGATGTGCTGCTGCCGATAATGGCCTATATTGCAGGACCGGGGGAGATTTCCTATTATGCCCTCTACCGGGATATTTACCGGCTGTTTAACCAAAGGATGCCGGTAATTTATCCCAGAGCCAATATTTCGTTGATTGAACCCGGCATTGCCAAAAGTATCAAGGAGTACGGGGTTTCACTTGCTGAAGGCGTTGAGGGCCTGCACAGGGAGCTGCAGAAACAGCTTGAAGACAGGGATGTACTTGGAATTGATAAAATGTTTGACGCTTATGCGGCCGAGGTGGAACAGTCATACCGGAATTTCATCCTGAAGGTTGCCGGAACTGATAAGGAGTTGACCGGACACGGAAAGGAAAGCCAGGGCAAGCTGCTCCACCAGTTGGAATACTTCAGGAAAAAAACGCATCAGTACCACCGGAAGTCCTGTGATACCCTGGTCACCAGATTTAATAATATTGAAAAACAGCTATTTCCGCGCAATAACTGGCAGGAGCGGGTGTACAACATTTTACCATACCTGTTCAAATACAGAAGCGATTTTATAAATGACCTGGCAGGACTTCCTCTGCTGGGTAATAACGACCACAAGCTGCTGTATATTTAACTCATAGTTAGTGCAGGGCAAAAATAAAGGAAACCGGGCAGCAGTGTCGAATACTATATGTTAACACAGTTAATACGCAATACAGTTAAGACATGAAAGGCGGCGATGTTTTGAAAAAGATTTTTATCATCGACACAAATGTCTTGCTTCATGACCCTTTGGCTGTCTTCAAATTTCAAGACAATGATGTGGTCATCCCGTTGATAGCAATTGAGGAAATGGATAACCAGAAGCGCAGGCAGGATGAAGTGGGCAGGAATGCGCGCCGTGTCGCCAAGCTGATTGATGAACTGCGTCACAAGGGTAAGATATTTGAAGGGGTACTATTAGAGACGGGCGGGACTCTGAAGGTAGAGCTGAATCACCAGAAGGTACAGAATTTGTCTGGCGCTTTAGAGCAGTTTAAGGCGGATAATAGGATTCTCTGTGTTGCTATGGCATATAAGGAAGAATTCCCGGACCGGAAAGTTATCCTGGTGACCAAAGACACCTATCTCAGAATTAAGGCTGATGTTGCCGGAGTAGAAGCAGAGGATTACAAAACAGATAAGGTGAATATTGAGGAACTTTATTCCGGTAGTCTCGAGATAAAAGTGGCTCCCGAGATAATTAACCAGTTTTATAGCAACAGCTTTCTTCCATGGGAGAAGCCGGAAGACGACCCTGAGGAATTGTATGCCAATCAGTTTGCCTACCTGGTGGATATTAAAGAAACAGGGCAGTCTGCTCTGGCCAGATACAACCCTGATAAGAAAGGCCTGGTGCCATTAATTCATGCCGGGTCAGAAGCTTGGGGCATCAGGGCTCGGAACAAGGAACAGCGCTATGCTATGGAGCTGCTGATGGATGATAACATTAAACTGGTAACTCTGGTAGGCCAGGCCGGTACGGGAAAAACCCTGCTGGCAGTTGCAGCCGGATTGGAAAAGACTATTGATGACGAAAGTTATAAAAAACTGGTGGTAACCAGGCCGGTAATACCCCTTGGAGGCGATATCGGTTTCCTCCCCGGTGACAAGGAAGAAAAAATGCGGCCCTGGATGAGCCCCATTTATGACAACCTGGAATATATTTTCGGTGTCGGGAAAGAGACCAAAAAAGATAAAGTTGACCGGGGTGACCATGATAAACCCAAGTCTACTAATATCGATACAATGATCCGTTACTTTAAAGACAAAGGACAGCTTGAACTGGAAGCCCTGACCTATATCAGGGGACGGACTATGCCGCGGCAGTACATCATAGTTGATGAGGCCCAAAACCTGACACCACACGAAGTTAAGACTATCCTGACCAGGGCCGGAGAAGGCTCTAAGGTAGTCCTTACCGGGGACCCCTACCAGATTGACCATCCCTATCTTGACTCCAGCAGCAACGGTCTGACATATGTTGTGGAAAAATTCAAGGGGGTTAAGCTGGCCGGTCATGTAACCTTTGTTAAGGGTGAGCGCTCCGAACTCGCCCAGATTGCGGCTGAACTGATCTGAAATTAACCATGAAACCAAGGAAAGTGGCAGATATCTGCCACTTTCAGCTTATTGACAAACCCCATATTTTTAATTATTAAACTGTAACATGGACAGGGGTAGATGAATTCCACGGGCGGGGCCCCCAATCCGTTACCGAACCCCGGCCTTTCAGAAAGGCCGGGGCTTCGACGGATCGGGGGGACCCCCAGACATCTCCGCCGGCAGCCGCTCCCGCTTTGCGGTCTACCCAAAGGGTACAACGGGCTCTAAGCGCTAAAGCGCAAAGAGCCCGTTCGACGTGCTCGGACGGACGACAGACTCCGCCCTCCGGAACACATCTACCCCTGTCTCATAACATTTTAAGCTCAAAATTACTGACTTTATCAGCAGCCTGAGTGGCAGATAACTGCCACTTTTTGTTTTATTGTCTTTTTCATGCTCCGGGGAATAGAATAAACCAGGATTACAGAATGATTCTTTTGCAGAAAGGAGTATGGAAAATGACGCCTAAAATAGTAATAGACCCGGGACATGGCGGGCATGACCCGGGTGCACAGGGCTATGGTCTACAGGAAAAGAATATTAACCTGGATATAGCTCAGAAAATCAGGAATAAGCTGGTTGATTATGCCGATGTAAGCCTGACAAGGAATGGTGATGTTTTTGTCAGTCTTTCCGACAGGGCCGCGTTTGCAAACAGGGAGGGTGCGGACCTGTTTGTTTCCGTACATGTTAATGCAGGAGGGGGAACGGGTTTTGAAAGCTACATTTATCCTGCAGCTTCCACCGCTTCGCGGGAGATAACGAAAGTTATCCACCGGGCGGCGGCGGACTTTTATGTATCAGCCGGTTTTCTTGATAGAGGGTTTAAAGAGGCCAATTTTGCCGTATTACGGGAAACAGATATGCCGGCAATTCTGACGGAAAATTTATTTATTGATACAAGGGAGGATGCTGCCCGGCTTCAAGACCCTTTGTTTCGGGATAAAATTGCTGCGGCAACAGTCAATGGCATCATCAGGGCTCTGCAGCTAGCGCCTCCGCAGCCGGCGCCCCAGCAGCCGGAAGCGCCTCCCCATTGGGCTGTAGAACACTTTAAGCGCCTTAGGGAGGAGGGCTTGGTAGACAGCAGCCACAACCTGGATGCCCCGATTACCTGGGGGGAATTTTCCGCAGTAATCTCAAGGCTGCTGGATAAGCTCAGTTAATCTATGCCTGTTCAGTGACTACAGCAGTTCCGCTTACAGTAACCATCAGCATACCTTCCCTGATGACCTCGTAATCAAGGTCAACCCCGACCACGGCATTTGCTCCCAGACGCTCAGCTCTTTCGGCCATTTCTCTGATGGCAATTGTCCGGGCATCAACTAGCTTGGTTTCATAAGCCCCGGAACGACCCCCGACGATGTCGGTGATACTGGCGAAAAGATCCCTGACCACATTTGCCCCCATAATAGCCTCGCCGGCGATAAGACCGAGGTAACGGGTGATTTTTTGCCCTTCAATACTGGGTGTAGTTGTAATAATCAAATAAAACACTCCTTTTTAATATGATTTTTCATATTATTATTTTACCATAATTGGAGACCAGGTATGTAGAATGGTTTGTGCTGATTGCGAAAATCGAATAAAAAAGGTATAATATGAAAATAAGAAGATAATAACTCCGAGTTGGCATGGCCTAAGACCTTCGGGTACGGCCCGTCAACCGTTGCCGGGTAACCGGCAAAGGGTATCGCAGGAAACTGTGATGCCTCCCGTATTTGGAAAGGAGATGAATGCTGTCACGACACCCCTTTCCCAGGGGTGTTTTTGCGCATATATATGTTTTTTACAATCAGCAGGCTCTGGAAATGACTCATTTGCAGCTAGACTCATAACGGCGGCGGTGCAAGGAAAACCTTATACAATACCTCACCATATTTCGCGGTCATTACCAGAGCCTAAGTTAAGAAAAGAACATAAAGTATAAGCGCAAAACCTTGAATTAAAAGGAAATCGTATTTCCAAAAGACTTAACAAAGGGAGGTAATAGAGATGGACAAAATTCCTGATAAGGTTTTGGAAGCGGTAAAAGAAGCGGCTCCGGAGGGCAGGATAAGCTGTGCTGCTGCCCATGAGTTAGCAAAAAGGCTGGATGTGGAATTGCTCATGATAGGAAAAGCGGCTGATGAGCTGAAGATTAAAATAAAAAGCTGCCAGCTGGGGTGTTTCTAGCATAAAGCCAAGCTTTTTAAATAATGGAGGTTCCAATGACTGAACTCTTTAAACTTACAAGTGTGGCCGAAGCCTGGAAGGCATTTAGGAATAATATCTCCCTCAACGAACCGGCTGAGGAACAGGTGTCTGTTCTCGATTCCCTTGGCAGGGTTCTGTCCCGGGATATTGTTTCCGGGATTGATGTTCCGGGCTTCACTCGTTCCACCATGGATGGTTTTGCTGTCAGGGCCGCCGATACCTTTGGAGCTGCTGAAGCTATGCCTGCCATGCTGGAGGTTTCCGGTGAGGTTATGATGGGGGAAGCAGCCCGGACCGGTCTGGAACCCGGGCACGCAGTGAGGATAGCAACCGGAGGAATGCTGCCAGATGGCGCTGATGCTGTTGTTATGGTGGAATACACCGAAGAACTGGACAGTGCGACTATCTTGGTCGTGCGGCCCGTTGCACCGGGAGAGAATGTGGTTCAAAAGGGAGAGGACATCAGAGAAGGTCAGGTTCTGGTAAAAGCCGGGACTGTTATCAGGCCTCAGGAAATGGGCGGGCTGGCCGGCATCGGGATTGTATCCTGCCATGTTGCCCGCAAACCGCGGGTAGGCATTTTGTCAACCGGTGACGAGATTGTGGAACCTGATAGGACACCGGGCCCCGGACAGGTCAGGGATATTAATTCATACGCTATTGCCGGACTCGTGACTGAGGCCGGTGGACAGGCGATAAACTATGGCATTATCAGGGACGATTTTGCCAGCCTTGAGGAGACCGTGAAAAAGGCGGTAGCAGAAACCGATATTGTTGTTGTCTCTGGGGGCAGCTCAGTAGGGACCAGGGATGTTACTTCCCGGGTGCTTGATACCATTGGCAAACCGGGTGTCCTGGTTCACGGCGTCTCGGTGAAACCGGGTAAACCGACCATCCTTGGGGTGGTCAATAATAGGCCGGTTCTGGGACTGCCCGGTCATCCTGCTTCAGCAATGGTTTTAGCCGATATATTCCTGGTTCCTCTGGTGAGAGCCTTGCTGGGCCTGGATTTTACCTCCCCGGAACGCAGGACGGTGCGGGCCCTGATGGGCAGGAGTATGGCTTCAGCCAGCGGACGGCTGGACTATATCAGGGTGGCCCTGAAAGACGAAAACGGGGGGCTTAGAGCTGAGCCTGTTCTGGGTAAATCGGGCCTGATAATGACAATGGTTAAGGCTGATGGGGTAGTGATTGTTCCTATGGCTAAAGAAGGGCTCGAAACTGGAGAAGAGGTAAAGGTAATTCTGTTTTAAGGCCGTATTGGTTTGAGTTTTTCGAATTCTGTTTGGGTTGGTGAAAATATTGGTGAAACGAAATGTCTATTTGGATAATACTCCTCTGGAGGAGGCTGTTGGCAAGTACTCAGAGAGGCTCAGTGAATTGGACGCCCTGAAACCGCTGCCCGGTGAACTTATAGCTGTGGATGAGGCCCAGGGGCGCGTCACTGCTGAGCCGGTCTTTGCACAGGTATCATCACCTCACTACCATGCCTGTGCTATGGATGGGATGGCAGTAAAGGCTGAAAATACATTTAAGGCTGGCGAAACCAACCCTGTAAGGCTCAAGGTTGGTTCAAGGGCATTTCCGGTGGACACCGGGGATCCGCTGCCCGAAGGCTGTGATGCCGTGATTATGATTGAACAGGTGCATTTTGCTGCTGACGGTGAAATCGAAATTATTGCGGCAGCAGCTCCCTGGCAGCATGTCCGGCCCCTTGGTGAGGATATTGTGGCAACAGAAATGATTGTTCCGGCAAATCATGTACTCCGTTCTATGGATATCGGAGGGATTCTTGCCGGAGGGGTGACTGAAGTTAAGGTCCACAGGCAGCCGGTGGTTACCGTAATGCCTACCGGGACTGAGTTGGTTCAACCAGGGACAGACCTGAAAAAAGGAGATATCATAGAGTATAATTCCAGGATCATCGGGGGACTGGTCCGCGAATGGGGCGGACAGGCTGTGCGGACCGCCATCAATGCTGATGAATATGATATTTTAAAAGAACAAATCCGGAATGCAGTTGAGCAGTCAGATATAGTTGTTGTCAATGCAGGTTCCTCGGCGGGTTCGGAGGATTTCACCTCTGCAATTATAAGAGAACTGGGAGAAGTTGTGGTCCACGGGGTTGCAATAAAGCCCGGTAAACCTGTCGTACTCGGAGTTATTAGTGGTAAACCGGTATTGGGTATACCGGGCTACCCGGTGTCAGCAATACTTGATTGTGAGCTATTTTTAAGACCGGTAATTGCAGCAAAAGCGGGGATTTCCATAGTTGGCAGGCCGGTGATGAATGCCTCCCTGTCACGCAAGCTTGTTTCTCCCCAGGGAGTGGACGAGTTTGTCCGGGTAAAATTGGGCCGGGTTGGTGAAAAGGTGATTGCCACCCCGATTTCCCGCGGGGCAGGGGTGTTGACTTCTCTGATCAGAGCTGATGGAATCCTGAAAATCCCCAGGTTTATGGAGGGACATGATGCCGGTAGTGAAGTGGAAGTAGAACTTCTGAGGGACAAAAATGAGATTGAAAATACTATGGTTATTATAGGCAGCCATGATGTATCTCTCGATATTCTCGGTAATTCCCTGAGGCAGATGTATCCCGGACGGAGCCTTTCTTCAGCCCATGTAGGCAGTCTTGGCGGTCTTTTGGCCTTAAGACGCGGGGAAGCACATCTGGCAGGTGTTCATCTCCTGGATGAGGCTACTGGGGAGTATAATGCTGCCTATGTGGAAAAATTACTGGCCGGAGTTCCAGTGATACTAATCAACCTGGTATACAGGGAGCAGGGTTTTATGGTGCCCCGCGGGAACCCGCGCAGTGTGCGCAGCTTTGTTGACCTGGCACGGCCCAATATGAGGTTTATCAACCGGCAGAAGGGCGCGGGAACCAGAATCCTGCTGGATTATTACCTGAAAAAAGAGGGGGTTGACCCTGAGGATATCGAAGGATACGACAGGGAGGATTACACCCATATGGCTGTTGCCGCAGCCGTTGCCGGGGGCAGCGCTGACGTCGGACTCGGCATAAGGGCTGCCGCCAATGCCCTGAAGCTGGATTTTGTTCCGGTAACCGAGGAGAGGTATGACTTGGTTATTCCACAGGCACACTGGGATACCGATCATATCAAAAGTCTGCTGGGTGTCCTCAATGACCCCGATTTCCGGACTGCAGTGGAGGGCCTGGGCGGATACAGCACCCGAGCCATGGGGCAGGAGGTTTATCGGAGAGACTAAGGGTGTTCTCACCTGAGCTGAGCTGGGAAGGATGATCCGAATGAATGATGCATTTCACCGTAAAATTAATTATCTTAGGATATCTGTTACCGACAGGTGTAATCTCAGGTGTGTGTACTGTATGCCTGAAGAGGGTGTTGAGCTGATAAACCACGAGGAAATTCTGAGCCTTGAGGAAATTATCAGAGTGATTAACAGTGCGGTCATGGCAGGAATCAGGAAAATCCGCTTTACCGGAGGGGAACCGCTGGTGCGTAAGGGAATTTCGTCACTTATTGAGAGGGTTAACGATATTCCTGAAATTGATGATATTGCCCTGACCACTAATGGAATTCTACTGCCCATAATGGCTGCAGAACTGAGGAAAGCCGGATTGAGGAGGGTAAATATCAGCCTGGATACCCTCGTGCCAGAAAAATTCCGCCGGATTACCAGGGGAGGCAGGCTTAGTGATGCTTGGCTGGGTGTGGAGACTGCTCTTGAAGCCGGGTTTGACCCTGTTAAAATAAATACAGTAGTTATTCGCGGCTTCAATGAAGAGGAAGTATATGACTTTGCCGAGCTGACTACTAAAATGCCGCTCAATGTCCGTTTCATTGAACTGATGCCAATTGGTGTAAGTGATTTAAGGGACCGGAAAAGCTTTGTATCGACTACTGAATTGATTAAGATACTGCAGAACCGGCATGAGCTGGTTCCTGAAAAGGTTGCCGGGAACGGGCCGGCGAAATCTTACAGGATACCGGGCGCTATGGGGACCATAGGCTTTATCAGCCCTATCAGCAATCATTTCTGTGCTGACTGTAATAGGCTGCGCCTTACTGCTGAAGGTCAGCTGCGCCCGTGCCTGCAGTCTCCGCAGGAGATTGATCTGAAAACTCCCCTAAGGGAGGGGGCTTCACCTGAGCAATTGGCTGATGTCATCCGGTTTGCTATCAGCAGCAAACCGGAAAAGCATAATATGGAGCAGGCAGGCTGGGCCGGAAACAGGCGCTGGATGACCCAGATCGGCGGCTGAAAAGGGGTGCGGCTGAAAAGGGGCGCGGCTGAAAAGGGGCGCGGCTAAACAGTGATGTGGTTGATGGTGTGACAGACAGGAGTGAATTTTATTGAGTGAAATGACCCATTTTAATAAGGATGGACGGGCCAGGATGGTAGATGTGACTGCTAAAAATGACACCATACGGGTTGCGGTTGCCAGAGGGGAAGTCAGAATGAAACCGGAAACCCTGAAGGCTGTCAGGGAAGGCGGGATTGCCAAGGGTGATGTCCTGGCGGTGGCTCAGGTCGCCGGGATTTTGGCTGCCAAAAAGACAGGTGACCTCATTCCTATGTGTCACCCGCTGTTTATAACAGGAGCAGATTTGAAGTTTAGACCTGATGAAGCCGGGTCCAGGGTAGAGATTCAGGCCACGGTCCGGACAACCGGCAAAACGGGTGTGGAAATGGAGGCCTTGACTGCGGTCTCTGTGGCTGGGCTGACCATTTACGATATGTGTAAAGCCATAGATAAGGATATGGTGATTGGAGCGGTCAGGCTGGTGGAAAAAACCGGTGGTAAAAGCGGCCGGTATGGAAGGGAAGGAGAAGAGAAATGGGTGGAAAAATTATAGCTGTCTGTACCAGTGAAAAAAAGGGCATGCGGAAAAAGAATATCGGTGAGGGAATATTAAGACCTGACCACGGGCTTGAGGGTGATGCCCATGCAGGGGACTGGCACCGCCAGGTAAGCCTGCTGGCTTTAGAAAGCATCGAGAAAATGCGGGCTAAGGGATTGGATGTAAATCCCGGTGACTTTGCTGAAAATCTTACCACAGAGGGGCTGGTTCTGGTTGACCTGCCTGTGGGGACAAAACTCAGGATTGGCAGTGAGGCCCTGGGGGAGGTCACTCAGATTGGCAAGGTGTGCCATGACAGGTGTGCCATCTATTACCAGGCAGGTGATTGTGTAATGCCCAAGGAAGGGATTTTCATCAAGGTTCTCACGGGAGGCCTGGTAAAAGTTGGAGATGCCGTGGAGTTAGCATAACAGGGGGGATTGTTTATGTATAAAGTGGGAATTATCACAGCCAGTGACAAAGGCAGCCGGGGTGAGCGGGAAGATATCAGCGCCGGTGTGATCCGGGAAGAAGTTGCCAGAATAAACGGAGAGGTCCTGGAATACATAGTAGTCCCAGATGAATGTGAAACAATAAAGGATAAACTGATTGAATTTGCTGATGTAAAAAAACTTGATCTTATATTTACCACCGGGGGAACCGGGTTCAGCCCCAGAGATGTTACCCCTGAGGCAACTCTTACGGTTGTTGACCGGATGGTTCCGGGAATACCTGAACTAATGCGCCGGGAGGGGTACAAGGTAACTCCAAGAGCTGTTCTCTCAAGGGCCGCAGCCGGAATCAGAAAACAGACTCTGATCATAAATCTTCCCGGCAGTCCCAAGGCTGTACGGGAAAACCTGGGATGGATCCTGGAGTGCTTGCCCCATGGTTTGGATATACTCAAGGGGACAGATTCGGAGTGTGCCCGGTAGTGGTTATTTACCTAATAAGGGTTGTCAAAATTTCAGAAAAGCACGGGAATAAATGTATAAATCTATCTCAAAATGGAAATTAATATTGTGTAGGAATTTAATTGGATTTTAAGGAGAAATTCAATTTAAAGAAATTAAATGATAATGCAAGAAAAATAAGGTAAGATTAACGTAAAATGAGATTTTGGACTAAAACACTGTAATTTTGACGATTACAGGAAGTTGATTTTCCAATTCTCATTTTATATTATAAATAGTGTATTAGCACTCGACTCTGTTGAGTGCTAACAAAAAAGAAAATACTTAAATCCAATAAAGGAGGGGTCGTCATGAATGTAAAACCTTTGGGTGACAGAATCTTAGTAAAACCTTTGGCTGCTGAGGAGAAAACCGCAAGTGGGATAGTACTTCCCGATACCGCCAAGGAAAAACCACAGCAGGGGGAGGTCCTGGCAGTAGGAAGCGGCAGGCTTCTGGAAAATGGTCAGAAAGTAGACCTGGAGGTTAAGGTCGGTGACAAGGTTATCTATTCCAAGTATGCCGGCAATGAAATCAAGATTGATGGTGAAGAATGCATGATCATGAATGAACGAGACATTCTGGCAATCGTTGAATAACAATTCAAACGCAGATTGTTAAATTAAGGAATCCAAGTTCGAGGAGGTTGATTAATTTTGGCTAAGGAAATTTTATTTGCAGAAGAAGCGCGCCGCGCTCTGGAAAGCGGTGTCAACCAGCTTGCTGAAGCTGTCCGGGTTACTCTTGGCCCAAGAGGCCGAAATGTTGTTTTGGATAAGAAATTCGGTTCCCCGATGATCACTAATGACGGTGTTACTATTGCCAGGGAAATTGAACTGGAAGACCCATTTGAGAATATGGGCGCTCAGCTGGTTAAAGAAGTTGCCACCAAAACCAATGATGTGGCCGGAGATGGTACTACTACAGCAACCGTGCTGGCTCAGGCAATCATTCGTGAAGGTTTGAAAAACGTGGCTGCCGGCGCTAACCCGATGATTATCAAGCGCGGTATCGAGAAGGCAGTTAAAGTAGCAGTTGAAGAAATCAAAAAAATAGCCAAGCCTATTGAAGAAAAGAATGCTATCGCTCAGGTTGCTTCTGTTTCAGCCAGTGATGAGGAGATTGGCAACCTGATTGCAGAGGCAATGGAAAAGGTAGGCAAGGACGGGGTTATTACCGTTGAAGAGTCCAAGGGCTTTATAACCACCCTGGATGTGGTCGAGGGGATGAACTTTGACCGCGGTTATATCTCGCCTTACATGATTACTGACACTGATAAAATGGAAGCAGTTCTGGATGAGCCATACATACTTATCTGTGATAAGAAGATTAGCGCCATTGCGGAAGTCCTTCCTGTACTGGAAAAGGTTGTTCAGGCAGGCAGGCCGCTGATGATTATCGCCGAGGATGTTGATGGTGAGGCCCTGCCTACTCTGGTTGTGAACAAACTGCGCGGCACATTTACCTGTGTGGCAGTTAAGGCTCCAGGTTTCGGCGACCGCCGCAAGGCTATGCTTGAGGATATCGCAGTCCTCACCGGCGGTCAGGTTATCTCAGAGGATGTAGGTATCAAGCTGGAAAATGCTACCCTTCAGCAGCTTGGCCGGGCCCGCCAGGTTAAGGTGAAGAAGGAAGAAACTGTTATTGTTGGCGGCGCAGGTGATCAGGCTGAACTTGAAAAAAGGATTGCCCAGATTAAGACCCTGATTGAGGACACTACTTCAGATTTTGACCGTGAAAAGCTTCAGGAGCGTCTCGCCAAGCTGTCAGGCGGTGTAGCCGTTATTGAAGTTGGCGCTGCTACTGAAACTGAATTGAAAGAAAAGAAACTGCGCATAGAGGATGCCCTCAATGCTACCAGGGCTGCTGTTGAGGAAGGTATTGTCCCCGGAGGCGGCACTGCATTTCTTAATATTATCCCCGCACTTGACGGGATTGAGGCTGCCGGTGAAATAGCTGTTGGCATTAAAATCGTGAAAAAGGCGTTGGAAGAACCGGTTCGCCAGATTGCTAATAATGCCGGACTGGAAGGTTCAGTAATTGTGGAGAAAGTCAAGGCACAGAGTTCTGGGGTTGGCTTCAATGCTGCTACTGAAGAGTATGTTGACATGATCAAAGCAGGTATTGTTGACCCGGCCAAGGTGACCCGTTCAGCGCTGCAGAATGCTGCAAGTATTGCGGCAATGCTTCTGACAACCGAGACTGTGGTTGCCGATAAACCTGAAAAAGATGGCCCAATGCCTGGTGGAATGCCTGGCGGCGGAATGCCTGGAATGATGTAAAAAAAAAGCCCTCACAATTATGTGGGGGCTTTTTTTTTACATCATTTCCATCAGTTCGGTTGCTTCCTGAACCAGTCGTTTATCATCACTATTAAGGGCTTTGGAGACAAGCTGCTTCAGGTAAGTAGGGTTACCGGTAAAGGCATAAAGTGAGTCGATAATTCGTATTTTATCCTGCCTGGGAACCTGATCATACAATTCACTGAGAAAGTTCATCGCCTCGGTTGAGTCCAGCGATGCCACTGCTCTCATGGCCTCATGCCTTACCCTGGGGTTTTTGTCCAGACACAGCATCTGAAATGTAGGCAGGAGTTTTGGGTCAAACAGCGTTCCCAGCGCTTCTATGGCGCGGACCCTGACGACTATTGCCTTATCATCCAGGCATTTTGTGAGGATTTTCTTCCTTGTCCTGCTGTAGAAACGCCCGATGCCTTGAACAGCTGCTTCCCGTACATGCTGGATGGGGTCATTGAGTCCCTTTAGGAGATAGCCTCTGGCATCGCTCAAATAACAATTTGCCATAAACAGCATGGCCTTTTTGCGCATATCCGGGTCTGGATGAGATAGCTTGGGGACAATTTCCGCAAGCGCATCTTCTTCCATACTGAGAAGCCCGGTAAGGGCACATTCACACCCTTCGGGTTCGGTAAAATATATCTCAAGAAGTATTTCCAGAACCTCATTTCTACCGGTTTTGCCAAGGAGCTCACACAGATGCTCCAGAGTATGTATATCAAGGGACTTAAAATTCTTAAAAAGTCCGAATACTTCGCTATATCCCTTGTCACCAAGTTTGAGGATTGTTCTGAAAAGGTCATAGGCAAAAAAGTCATTGACATACTGCTTGCCGTCAGGACCGGTTTCCAGAAGGAGAAACCGTTCTTTCAGAATGGGGATAACACTTTCGTCTTTTGATGCTCCAAGGGCAATGATGGCTTTGAGCACATTATAAATATCATCATCATCCAGCCTTTTCAGGATATGGGGCACCAACTGCGGGTCCGGGTAGAGAGTTGACGATAACAGGGCATTCCACCTGATATTGTGGTGTTCATCTGTCAGGTATCGGATTATTTCTACGGGATTTTCGGTAACTCCGGTCCTCTTGCGGCAAAAAGCCACTTGCCTGTGATGGCGGTCTTTATATAGTATAAATTCATGTCCGGGAAATAGCTCCGGCAGCCTCTTCTGCCAGATTTCTTCGACTTTGGCTGCAGATGCTTCAAAGGCTTCCAGGTCCAGGGTAATTCCGGAAAATTTGAATATATCCTCTTTGGCAAAATCAAGGTGTTCATGAGTGGCAAACAGTTCATATGCAGTCGGGTTGCGTCTGGTGTAACCATCATCCCAGACAACATCTGAATTAATACAGTCTTTTAACTCTGCATAGTCAAGAGAACTTAAGTTATCAAGATAATTCTTAAATGACCGCAGCATTTTTCGGTATTTAGCCAAATCAATCTCCTCCTGACTCAAGTTTAATAAAGTAATTCGGCAGATTATTCCTTTTCACCTTCCAGATTACGATATTTTTCTCGAAGGTTGTAGGAAAGCCTATTTTGGGTTTGAATGAATAATTATAATTCTAGCAGGATTTAGAGGACAATTAGCAGAATTTAGTAAACATTTACATAATCTATCCACCAGGTGAGAGATATGAAGAAACTGCCTGCCGAAAAGGCTGAAAAGGGAATGGTAATAGGAAAGGCCGTTTGTGCCGGTGACGGTTCTGTTTTGCTTACTCCCGGAACTGTGATTAATGAATATCATTTAAAACAGCTGTCCAGCTCCCAAATAAGATTTGTTGAAATAATTGAAACAGACAGTGTGGTGGTACATAAACTCTTTTCAGCAGCAGAAAATGAGTTTACCAGGTTAGAGATTACGCAGACCATAAAAAGCATTTTCAGAGAGATAACTCTGTCCAGCCAGTTAAACAAGGGGACAATAAAACGCACGGTAGACAATATGCTGCGCACGGTGTTAAAAGACAGAGCGGTCCTGCTGCACCTTACAGAGGTCAGAGAACTGGATACCTATATATTTGGGCATTCCCTTAATGTGTGCATGCTCTCCCTGATATTGGGGCTGTTTCTTAAACTAAAAAGAGGGCAGCTTAAAAATTTGGGCACAGCGGCGCTGCTCCACGATGTGGGCAGAGCCAGGGTACCTAAGCACATTTTATACAAGCCCAGTCCACTGACTGTTGAGGAGTTTGCAGAAGTCAAAAAGCATTCGGCTTACGGCTTTGAAATTATCAGGGAGTGTGATCACCTGCCTGAGGAGGTTACCCTTGCTGTCCTGCAGCACCATGAGCGCTTGGACGGTTCCGGATATCCGGGGGGGCTCAGGGGAGAAGAGATTGGCCTGTTTGCACGGATATTGGCAGTAGCGGATGTTTTTGATGCGCTCCTGGCGGACCGGCCTTTCAGGCAGGCCTTTTTTCCTCACCAGGCTGTGGACATCATTATTAACTCGACAGGTCAGTTTGACCCTGAAGTCCTCAGGGTATTTATAGAGAATGTGGCCATATATCCTGTTGGCAGCGTTGTTTCCCTGAACACGGGTGAAACCGGGATAGTTGTTGATGTTAACAAGGGGCAGCAGACCAGGCCAGTGATACGGGTAATGTATGATTCCAATGAAATTAAACTGCAGTCTATAAAAGAAATAGACCTGTCCAAAAACCCGGAGATTTTTATAGCCAGAGTACTCAGGGAAGAACAGGTAGAGAATATTATCGGATAAACTTCCTATCTGCCAAAGGCACCCCCGCTCAAGCCAAGGACTGACATGGCATCACTTACCTTGACCTGTGATGTGTCTGCGTGTTTATCTTCATAGAACATGTCCAGGGCTTCAACAAACCAGTCTGCATCACGGTTTACCTGAACTCCGGTTATCTCCCAGTTGGACATAGCCCTTTTGACGACATCCAGTTTCTCTTTGCCTGACATGGACAGCCAGGCTGTACCGTCAGTCTGCCCGGGAACCTTGTCAAGCTCTATATCGGTTGGCAAAGGCTCATTGGCGGGCGGCTGGTTCTCGGAAGGTTCATTCCCGGATGGCTCATTATCGGATGGCTTCTTATCGGATGGCTGCTCACCGGTTTCGGAAACCGGCGGGCGGTTATCGGAAACCGGCTGTCCTTCTGGGGCATTTGCCCAGCTTAACACTATCAGAGTAAGTGTAATTATGGCAACAATTGTCAGGGATACAATGCTGAACTGGGACCAGTTTTTATCACCGGTCTGTTTCCCGGAAGTTTTATGTTTGGTATTTTTGTTTTTAGCAGCAGTCACTTGCAGTCCTCCTGTTGATATCTATGGCCAAAACTCCATATAAAGTAAGTTTCTTTTATATTAACATAACCGTGCTCTTCAAGCCAACAGAAAATTGTCCCTGTTGCCTTTGGGGGCGATGTTTGCTATAATATTTGTTGCAGCAAATTTATCTGACTTTGATGCCGAAGTAGCTCAGTGGTAGAGCAACGCACTCGTAATGCGTAGGTCGAGGGTTCAACTCCCTTCTTCGGCTCCATTGGAAACCTTACAACCGCAAGCGATTGCGGTTTTTGTTTTTTTGGGGTTATTTTGAGCGGAGACTATTTTGGTGTTTATCTTTAAAAAGTGGGGACTATGGTTAAGCACACCAAAATTTACCTGGGGAAAAGGAGGAAAATGCTGTCGTTTAGTTGTATCTTTATAATTAACTGTCGAAAGATTGGTATATTAGGAGGGAAAAATGAAATTACAGGCTGTTAACGAAAACAGGGGTTATTGGATTAGAACAGATGGCGGTAGAATGGTTCCTTCCCTCAGATGCCACCGATTAATGACTTTGACGCCCATGTAAAAGCATACACTAAGCTTGCTCAAGAAGCAGATTCTCAATGCAGCCGAATCATAAGGCACATAAATGAGCATCAGCCCGCTCATGTGTTCGATATATGGTACGATTTTCCTGTATTATATTTGAGATTCTATAGCTTGTTACATATTGAATGGGGGCAAATTCGATGCCAAAGGTTAAAAACTTTAAGGATACTATTTTCGCTAAAGGGACTGAAATCGCCGTTATTTCCGACGGAGATGACAATGACCATATTTCTTTGACTGATATTGCAAAGTATAAAACAGACGAAAATCCGGGTTATGTGATACAGAACTGGATGCGAAATCGTAACGTAGTGCAATTCCTCGGTTTATGGGAGAGATTAAATAATCCGATTTTCAATTGCCTCGAATTCGAGGCAATTGAAAATGAAGCTGGACTCAATAGTTTCGTTTTGACACCTAAAAAGTGGATTGAAAAAACAGGAGCTATCGGTATGACTTCGAAACAAGGCCGTTATGCAGCTACCTTTGCGCATTCCGATATCGCCTTTGAGTTTGCCTCGTGGATTTCACCAGAGTTTAAACTAATTTATATAAATAACAGAATTCTTCAAACGATTTTAGCCCATCGAATTCGAGAGGATTAAAATCTTAGCAAATCAAATTACTTCGTAATAGAGGTAATTTATTTCATATATAGAAGGTGATACGAGTTGAAGCATGAAGATAAAATCATTTTATATACGACAGATAGCGGCAAAGTTACCGTTTCAGTTCGTTTTGAAGACGAAAACTTTTGGATGACTCAAAAAGCGATTGCAGAGCTGTTTGAAACGACGACCGCCAACATAAACATTCACATCAAAAACATTCTGGATGATGAAGAATTGGATTCAGATTCAACTATTAAGGATTTTTTAATAGTTCAAACCGAGGGTAGCCGTGAAGTTAGTCGCAAGGTTCAATTCTGTAACCTGACACGAGAATTTTATGCCTTTGTGCAGAATAAGCTCCATTATGCCATAACAGGCAAAACTGCAGCAGAATTGATCGCCGAGAGGGTTAATCTTGAGCATCCCACAATGGGGTTAACTACTTGGAAAGCAGCTCCAGACGGGAAAATCATAAAACAAGATGTGGCGATTGCGAAAAACTACCTCAATGAAAAGGAACTTTCACGAATGAACCGAATCGTGACAATGTTCATTGACTATGCGGAGTTAATGGCTGAGGATGAAGTCCCAATGAGCATGGCGGACTGGCTTCGAGAAACAGATAATTTTTTGCAGAACAACCGCAGAAATGTCCTCGAAGGAAAAGGAAAAGTTTCTCATGAAGATGCAGTAAAAAAGGCTGAAGAAATTTACGAGCAATTCCGAGTTCGGCAGGACAAGGATTATATTTCGCAGTTTGACAAAGAGATGTCCAAATATCTGAAGGGTAAAACAGATAAGGACGAGTAGGTATGCAATAAAAAATCAAATTAAACAAATCGAGGAAAGGATAAAACCGCATTGTTTGTTGGACAACCAGATTTTAATTACAACGTAATGTTAGAAGGATTTATTTGGGATTACTTTGAAAGCCTCGAGATTCAAGGCTTTCTCACATTCATGAAAAATCTAACATTATGCAAAAGGATTTAAACTAAGTCCTCGTAATGCGTAGGTCGAGGGTTCAACTCTCTTCTTCGGCTCCAGTAAAATCAGGGCTTCGCGGGTTTTTACCCGGAAGCTTTTTTGTATTTATTGCCCTATCGGGGTCCCGATTAACTTTATAATGCCGTATTCGGAATATTATGAAAATTATGCAGGAATACAATAACTAATGAAGAATTAGTTGATGATAATTTAGAATAGGGGGGATCAATTCCGTGTGCCGTTTTCTTTTATTCCTGCTGGTTTCCACGTTGTTTGTAAATGGGTGCAATGATGGCAGCGGTATAATATTTGAGGGTGAGAGCAGCCACTGGACAGCCAGCTATGTTGAGAAAATACATGAAACCGGGATAAAAAGTTTATCCGGCAAATTTAGTTACAGCAATACTGTTTCCTGGAATCTAAGTCTAAAATACAAAGGTCCAAACTTGTCAAATGTAGGGCCTGTCAAGTATTCATATAATACAGAGCATGGCGGAGGGGAGGGAGAAACCTCCCTGGACAGGAACGGATACCTTAACATAACAGGCCGCATTAGCGGAGAAGACGCAGCAATGACAAGCTGCATTGATACTATTGCCGTAATCTTGGAATGGCATGGTATGAGTGAGCCCCTTGAGCTAACTGCCAGGTAAGACATAGGTCAGAGTACTTATAAAAAGAGCGGACGGTAAATCTACCGCCCTCTCTTTTTATATAAGCTAACCACCTGCTATGATGCAGGTGGTTAGCTTATTTTAAGGGGAATTAAAATCTATATTATATTTCTTTAATTTTCTCACAATGGTGGACTGATTAACCCCAAATAGCCGGGCCAACTGCCTGGTTGACTTTGAGTTTTTACATGCCTCAATGATCATCTGTTTTTCCGTTATTTCTTTGACCTCTTTTAGTGACCGTGCTTCTTTTGGAAGAACAGGCAAAATTTGGTTTCCGCAGATTTCTTCCAAAAAGGAATTTGGTAAGTCGTTTTCAGTTATAATATCCGAATTGCATATAATAACTAATCGTTCAATATAATTTTCTAATTCTCTGACATTTCCTGGCCAATTACATTTCATAATCCTGTCCATAATCGAAGGGCTTAGTTTCTTTCTCTTATGATAGCGGATGCTGAATTTATCGAGAAAATATTCCACCATAACCGGGATATCTTCCTTGCGTTCTCGTAATGGAGGGATTGTTATCGGAATAACATTAAGCCGGTAAAAGAGATCTTCTCTGAAGGAGCCTTTGGAAACTTCCTCACGGAGGTTTTTGTTAGAAGCAGTGATTAACCTTATATCTAATTTTCTTGGGTTAAGGCCCCCGATTCGGTAGACCTCTCTATCCTGTATAACATGTAAAAGTTTTACTTGTAATTGTAAAGGCATATCTCCTATTTCATCCAGAAAAACCGTACCTGTATTGGCGTGTTCGAAATACCCGGATTTACCTTCTCTAACGGCGCCGGTAAAGGCGCCCTTGGTATAACCGAAAAGTTCTGACTCAATTAGATTTTCCGGAATAGCCCCGCAGTTTACCGAAACAAATGGATTATTCCTGCGATTACTGTTATTATGTATGAATTTTGCCAGTAAACTTTTTCCTACCCCAGATTCACCATAAATAGTTATAGTAGCTTCAGTGTACGCAACCTGATGGGCCATTTCTATTACCTTTTTTATGGTATCACTGCGCCAAATAAAGTCGTCAAGCTCTACGTTCCGAATTCTTACTATCTCTTTTTGATACCAAGAAATCATTTCTTCTGATTCTCTTAATCGTTTCTCAAGGTCACTGCAATGGGTAATATCCTTGGAAAAAGTGATTACCTTTTTTAAATTATTGTTATTGTCAAAGATGGGTATAGCTGTAGCCATTATCCTTTTGCCATTATTTATGTTCTGAACAAAGGTTTCTTGTTTTTTGCTGTTAATGGCAGTCAGCGTTATAGATTTTGATAGAACACCGTTTTTTTCTAAGTCTTTAACATTCATCCCAACCATGTCACGGATACCAAAGGTTATTTCAGGTGGATTGTAAACTTTTTTAATAAATCCTTTATTATCTGAAATAGTAACTTGATCAAAGGCCAAACCAATAATCAACATCAAGTCCTTTATGTCTTCAGGATCGAGGTGACTTAACTGAGATAAAACACTCATTCATTATCCACCCTTCTTATTTGATTTTTCCTCTGATAGTATTTGGTGTAATTATATGCTAAAATGCATCAAGATGCAATAATGCATCTAATTATTAGATGCTATACTGAGACAAATATGGGATAAATCAAGCATTACCGATGGTAAAACGGCTTGGCATGTTTCTTGCTAATAATTTATTTAATAAATGCATTAATTAGGGCTTTATTTAGCTAAAACGATCGCCCAATATTAAATGGCAAAAAGAAAGGGGGAAGTTTTCGGTTTTTAGAAATCTATGGAGGTGATGTATATCGGCCCAAGATTGATGATGAAGTTTGCTAAAATCCAATTCAGAGGTGATATAATCAATGCGTGACTTAGTCGGATATAGTAACAGATTTCCAACTGTAGGTTGGCCCAATGGAGCTCGCTTAGCTATTAATATAGTTGTGAATTATGAAGAAGGGTCTGAAAGGTCGTTTGCTGCAGGTGATCCGGATCAGGAACCATTGACTGAATGGGGTACTTACCCGCTTCCCCCAGAAATCCGTAACTTGGCCATGGAGTCTATGTACGAATATGGATCACGTGCAGGTATCTGGCGCACATTACGTACCCTTGAGCAGGCTCAGGTTAAATCAACATTTTTTGCGTGTGCTGTGGCCTTTGAAAAGGCTCCTGAGGTTGCAAAAGCAGTTGTTGATGGGGGCCACGAGGTGTGCAGCCATGGATACAGGTGGGAGGAAGTTTTTCGCCTGTCAAAAGATGAAGAACGCGAGCATATCAGGCTTGCCATCGAATCATTTATCCGAACAACAGGGCAGCGTCCGAAAGGCTGGTACTGTCGTTATGGACCCAGTGTAAACACGAGACAATTGGTTGTAGAAGAAGGCGGATTCTTATATGATTCTGATGCCTACAATGATGATGTACCTTATTTTGTTGAAGTATCGGGAAAGAAGCATCTGGTGCTTCCATATACTCCGGATGTAAACGACTTCTGCTATTGGCAATCACCTGGCTTTTTAACTGCTGACCACTTTTATACCTATTTGAAAGATACTTTTGATGTTTTATACGCTGAATCTGCAACCCATCCCAAAATGATGTCTGTTGGGCTGCATCCCAGGATTATTGGACGCCCGGGTCGGATTGGCGGGTTGCAGCGGTTTTTAGAGTATGCGAACAGATACACAGATGTCTGGTTTGCCACCCGCGCAGAAATCGCCGAATGGTGGAAGGCAAATTCCAAAGGGTAGCTAGAAACAATTAAATAAGACATTAAATTAAATAAGATATTAATAGGAGGAATGGCATTTGAAACGTGTACAAGTCTTTTTCCTGTTTATGGTTTTAATGATTTTTTCCATAACTGCTGTTGCTTGCGGGGGAACGTCGACTTCTTCAAATCCCCCGGCGGATAAACCCGAAGATGCAGATGCAAAAGTGGATTTGTCCTATGTAACCGAGCAAATTGAGCAGTATAAGACTCTTCCGGAATTCAGAGCCCCAGGGGAACCCTTTGATGCCAAAGCAGTTATGAAGGGAAAAAGTATCCTAAGTATTCCCGTTTCCAGCGCTAATCCGTTCACTGAGAATATCGAGGTTGGCATGAAAAAAGTAGCAGAGGAAATCGGGTTCGAGTTCACTGAATGGTCAAACCAGGGACAACCATCCCAGTGGGTACAGGGAATGAACCATGGTCTTAATCAAAAGTATGACCTAATTGATTTGCTTGGCGGAACCAACCCCTCCGTACTCCAACCACAAGTTGAAGCCGCTACAAAAGCCGGGGTGAAAGTAGTTTCCACACATTTAAGTGGTTTTGAACAGGAAATACCCTATGTTACGGAAAACCTGGGAATTGATTATAACAAGGCCGGCAGATTATTAGCAGACTGGACCATTCTCAAGACGGATGGTAAACCAAATGTACTTGTAATCAGTTCAAATGAAGTTGTATCTACAGAGTCCATCGTCAATGGAATTAAGGACGAATTCCAACAGATGTGCCCTTCCGCAAAGGTTACCTATGTCAATGTACCCATCCCCGACTGGTCAACAAAAATTCAGTCTGAGGTTCAATCAGCGATAATCAGGGATCCTGAACTTAATTATATTGTTCCAATTTATGACAGTATGTCTCAATTTGTAGTACCCGCAATTGAAACCACCCAATCGGCTGACCGGGTAAAAATTGCCACATTTAACGGCACACCATTTGTCCTTGATTTTATTCGTCAAGGCAAAGTAGAGATGGATATCGGCGAAAACCTTGACTGGATTAGCAGAGCAATTATGGACGCAGAAATGCGACTTATTGCCGGACTGCCTTTTGTAGATAACGAAAATATTCCACTCTACATTTGGGATGAGAGTAATATAGAGAAGGCCGGTAACCCGGCTCAGCTATCAACAGGCTACGGAGACGCATATTTAGAGGGATATAACAAACTGTGGGGAATCTCCAAATAATTCATTTGAAGTAGTTAATCAAATATATGAACGTTCATATTTTGTTAAATATGAACGTTCATATAACAAATTTTAGGCGTGGGGATGATAGAGTGAAAGATAATGTTGATACCCTCGTAATGAAACACATTTCAAAGACTTTCGGAGGTCAACGTGCCCTGAGTGATGCTCATATCAATATAAAGCCAGGAGAAGTGCATGGTTTACTTGGCCAAAACGGCTGCGGAAAGTCCACTCTCATTAAGATATTAGCCGGCTACCACGCTCCGGATCCGGGTGGAAGTCTGGAAATTAATGGCCGGGTTATAAAGCTTCCTCTCCACGTTGGCGAATTTCGGAAACTTGGCATGAGCTTTGTGCATCAAGATTTGGGACTGATACCCTCATTGAGTGTACTTGAAAACCTTCGGATAGGGGAAATAGCATCAAAAAACAGATGGAATATATCCTGGTCTAAAGAACGAAAACTTGCTAAGGAGATATTCAAGCAATTTAATCTGAATATAGATCCATCTGATAAAGTTTCAGACCTGACCCAGGTGGAACGTGCCTTATTGGCGATAGTGCGTGCAGTAAAAGAAATCCAGACTCAGGAAGCAGTACAACAATCAAATCGGGGACTGCTTGTTCTGGATGAACCCACTGTATTTTTACCAAGAATGGGAATAGACCAACTTTTCGGGCTGGTTCGTGAAATTGCTAAAATCGGGCTAAGTGTCTTGTTTGTCTCACATGACCTGGATGAAGCCAAGGAAATAACAAACAGAATCACAATATTGCGAGACGGACATGTAGTTAAAACTGTAGAAACCAGTCAAACAACTAAAGAGCAGCTAATTTCTGCTATTATCGGGCGCGAACTCGAAACAGTTGATTTTAGAAACTCCATTACTGATAACAAAAAGATTGATATATTTGTGAATAACCTTTCCGGAAAAATTATCAGGGATGTATCCTTAAGCTTAAGAAAAGGTGAAATTCTGGGGCTGACCGGTTTGGTTGGGTCGGGGTTTCATGAAATACCATATCTGCTTTTCGGCGCGGATAAAGCCAGCGGTCACCTGGAAATGGATGGTGAATCCTTCGATTTGTCGAGAATGAGTCCCAATAAAGCTATTTCGACAGGGCTCGCTTTGATTCCTGGGGATCGCCAGAACTCAGGCGGTATCGGAACACTTTCAATACTGGATAATGTGGTTATACAAGTCATTCAAAACTACTTTAGAAAGTTAAGGTTAAATCGAAAAGACATGTATAATGCCACGCACTCCCTTTTGACTGAGTTTGATGTTCGTCCCGGTAATCCACGTTTAGATTTTCAAAATCTAAGCGGAGGTAATCAACAAAAAGCATTGCTGGCAAAATGGTTTCAAACCAATCCTAAGATACTGCTGTTGGATGAACCAACCCAGGGTGTGGATGTAGGCGCCAGGCAGCAGCTATTTAAAATCGTCAGGGAAGCAGCCGAAAGTGGAACCTCAGTAATCTGTGCAAGTTCTGATTACGAGCAGCTAGCCACAATATGTAACAGGGTTTTGATTTTTGCTCATGGAGTTGTTGTCAGAGAGCTTATTGGAATTGATATCACTAAGGAACGTATTACCGAACAGTGCTATAATAGCCTGGACAATGTTGTATCTTTGTGACAGGAGGAATAACAGAATGGTAGAAAAAAGTATGAAACAGACGAATGACGAGCCAGTTATTAATAAAGAATGCAAAACCCCAAATGCTAAAAAAAGTAATGTGATAACTTCGGCTATTGAGCGTTATGCAATCTTAGGTGCTACAGGTATTGTTATTATTGTATTCGGAATCCTAGCTCCTTCAACATTTCTCACCGGGATGAACTTTGCTACTATTTTGGGTTCACAGGCAGTTCTTGTTGTGTTGACTTTAGGTTTGCTAATTCCAATGACGAGCGGAGACATGGATTTATCTATTGCTAGTGTGCTTACTCTTTCAGCGATGATGCTTGGGGTTTTAAATGCCCAGCTTCATGTGCCAATTGTTGTAGCAATCCTGGCGGCACTTGCCATGGGGGTTTTGGTTGGTGTGGTAAACGGTGCCTTCACGATTTTATTTGATATTGATCCCTTTATTGTTACTTTAGGTGTTGGAACAGTGTTGAATGGGATTGTTTTATTAATAAGTGATTCAATGACCATTAGTGGTATTTCACCGGGCTTAGTTAATCTAGTGGTGGTGAAAAGGCTTTTGGGAATACCTTTAGAGTTTTATTACGGTTTGATTTTGACTGCATTTGTATGGTATCTATATGATTTCACTTCATTTGGACGGCGTATTCTTTTTGTCGGTCGGGGGCGGAATGTTGCCCGGCTGAGCGGCATACGCGTCAATAAGCTGCGTTGGATTAACTTAATGTTATCTGGTCTTTTCAGCGCCTTTGCCGGAATACTCTACGCCGGTACAACCGGCGCAGCAGATCCTACATCAGGATTATCCTATATGCTGCCTGCCTTTGCAGGGGTTTTCCTTGGCTCAACTTCAATTGTTCCGGGCCGGTTCAATCCTTGGGGTTCATTTTTTGCAGTGTACTTTCTGGTCATCGGAATAACAGGCCTTACAATTTTAGGGCTCCAGACATATGTCCAGCATCTCTTTTATGGAGGAGCGCTAATTATTGCGGTCGTATTCTCTCATATTGCTCGCAAGCGTCAAGAACAAAAAACGAAGATCAACGGCTAAAGTACTAATTGAAAAATAACTTAAATGGAGGTAAGTTATGAGTAAGGCTAAAGTTATTTCCATGGCTAGCGTTCCCACTAAGAGGCTCGCAAACGATAGTTGGATTAAATTGTTAATAACCAGAGAAACTGTACAAGATAATCATGCATCAGTGGGTTTTTCATGTTTTACTCCTGGAACTGTTACCAAACCGATTGCACACAAGGTCGAAGAATTTATGATGGTTGTTAAGGGACAGGGAGAACTCCGTCTAAATGATGAATGCATCCCGTTTAAGGAAAACGATGCCATTTTTGTCCCGCCGGACATATGGCATTGGGTAGCCAATACCGGGGATGAAGATATAATAATGGTATTTGGTTTTGCATATTATGAATACCCACCGACTCAGAGCTGCTAATATTTGACTAAAAGTCGGCAAGTAAATTATTCATATTAGGGGGCGATGCCGTGGACTTAAAAGACATCAGAACAAAGGCACGGGAAAAGTTGAAAGGTTTTTGCCGGGTTTGTCCGGCATGTGACGGCAAAGCCTGTGCCGGTGAAGTCCCGGGAATGGGAGGGGTTGGCACTGGGGCAGGATTTCAGGTTAATCTGGAGGCTTTGGCAAAATATAAGTTAGCTTTACGTACAATGCATGGCACTATGGAACCGGATTTATCAACCAGTTTATTTAATAAGACAATAAGTTTCCCGATATTAGCGGCGCCTATGACTGGAACACCTTATAATATGGGAGGAGCGCTAAGTGAAAGAGAGTTTATTGGAACTGTTATTTCTGGGGCCAGGCAGTCAGGGACAATTGGAATGTCGGGAGACGGGGCAGACCCAAGCATGTATAATTCCGGAGTGGATGCAATTAAAACTGAAAACGGCTGGGGAATTCCTTTCATTAAGCCCCGCTCAAATGACGAAATAAGACAACGTATTAAACTGGCTGAAGAAGCGGGTGCTTTAGCCATTGGCATCGATATTGACGGGGCCGGATTGATAACAATGGCTCTGCAGAACCAGCCGGTGGGACCCAAAACAGAGGCAGAACTTTACAGTATAGTTAAGATGACGAAACTTCCGTTTATTATTAAGGGTATTATGACAGCAGATGAAGCAAAAATCGCGATGAATGTCGGGGCTGCCGCAATTGTGGTATCAAATCATGGCGGCAGAATATTGGATCATACTCAGGGAGTGGCTCAGATGCTGCCTGAAATAGCCGAAACCGTTAAAGATGAACTAACTATTCTGGCTGATGGCGGAGTAAGGTACGGGGTCGATGTACTAAAATTGATAGCGCTTGGAGCAGATGCTGTGCTTATTGGTCGACCGCTGGTTACGGGAGCTTTTGGCGGAGGTATTGACGGTATCAAGGTGGTTATGAAAAAAATGGTCAATGAATTAAAACAGGCGATGATACTCACAGGCTGCAATAGAATTGAAGATATTAATCAAAATATAATTGCCGGTTAAGTTTAAGCAAAAATGGTCTTAGCGGACCATTTTTTTTTGTTCGTCCGGCATGTGTACCGGGCCGATGGGTTGAAAGAAACCCTATCACCTAACCAGCGGGAAGATAACCCGTAAGCAAGGGCGTCACTGGCTAACGGTGTGGTCTGAAGGAAGCTGAAGGGGGAGTCTGGAACATAGCGGAAGTGAACCGAGGTTGGCTCTCCAGATGGGTAACCCTGCAAGAAATGGGAAAGCCCGAAAGCTGGAAAATCTGGGGAGTTAGGACGGATGGGTTCAGACTCAGGCAAGTACATTTAACCGGAGAAGCCCGGCATCATCCCTCAGTGAAGGGTAGGCTCGAACAAGTGGAAACACAAGGGAGAGGCGAAGTGGTGTGGGGTGGCAGATGAGTACGTAGTAGTGATAAACTCCCGGCCTGCGAAAGCTGGCAACAGACTGGAGGACAAAACCGGGAGGACACTGCATTCAATTGCAGTGGGGTACAACCAGCCAAAAGCAGTTGTACTTGCGAAGGGACGAAGGTAAATCAAAGTATGCAACTAAGGAACAGAGCGATGGGACAAGAAGATAACTGAGGATGAAAGGCCGAAGGGAACGGCCCAATCGGGGGTGACGAACCTGCTGAAGGGTGCGTCCGCTTAGTCAGAGTAAGGTGACAGGAAAGGTAAGATTGCCAGAGAGCTAGAGACGCCTGGAGAGTTACAAGAAGGAACTGACGCGAAATCGTGAAGAACCGTGGAAGCATACGGCATAAATTTGCAAGAGGAACTAAACCGACTTCATCACCAACTGAAAACCGGCATTTACGAACCAGACCCAGTGTTAAGAGTGGAAATACCAAAAGCTGACGGAACTAAACGTCCGCTTGGAATACCCACTGTAAGAGACCGAATAGTTCAGCAAGCTCTTCTTAACATTCTACAACCTATCTTTGAACCCGACTTTCATCCATCAAGCTATGGATACAGACCGGGACGCTCCTGTCATCAGGCAGTGGCAAAGGCGGAAATGTTCATAAACAAATATGGCCTATGCCATGTAGTGGATATGGACCTGTCCAAATGCTTTGACCGGCTGGACCATGAATTAATCTTAAAGGGAATTAACCGAAAAATTAGTGCCGGCAGTATCTTGAAGCTAGTCAAGAAGTTCTTGACAGCGGGAGTAATGAAAGACGGGGTGTGGGAGGAAACAGACCTTGGAAGCCCTCAGGGGGGAGTCATTTCTCCATTAATTTCCAATATTTACCTAGATGA